>NZ_DAMCAM010000004.1:0-101072 GCF_032059615.1 Melaminivora sp.
GAAAAGAATAGAAGCACCGGAAGGCGATCTTGCGGTCGGCCCAGTAGTCGGCCGCGTCGCGGAAGATGTCCAGCAGCTGCTCGCGCACTTCCTTGTCGAACTTCGGAGTCACCGGGATCTGGTCGAGCACGACCACGAAGCCCGGCTGCGGGCCGCACTTGTGCAGCGGGTCGGTCATGCAGTCGTACAGCGCATCGAAGTTCTTGCCGAAGTGCGCCGGGAAGGTGAACTGTGTGGCAATCAGCTCCAGGATGTCCTGGCGGGTCTGGGCGTGCGCCAAGTTGGCGTAGAGGAAGTGCTGGCCCAGGGCGCGCGCGGTTTCCTGCAGGTCCTGCACCTGGAAGGCGCGGATGGACTGCACGATGTTGGGCCGCACGCCGCGTAACAGGGTTTCCGGGTCCTTGCGAAGGGGCGTTTGCATCTCCGTTGCTCTTTCTTTCTGAAGTCCACAAAACAGGTAGCCGCCCGTCGGCAGGGCACGGCGGGCGGGGGCAGGCGGGGCCGCGCAGGTCATGGGCAAGGGATGCCTGCGCGGTGGAGGCCATCGGCGCTCATGGTGCGATGGCCCGGAAACTGGCGTAGTGGTCGCCGCTGTAGTAGCAGGCCTCGGGCAGACGGGGCGGGCCGCCACAGACGATGCGCCGCGCGCCGCGGTGGCGCACGCCGGGCGTGGGCACCGTGTATTCCCGGTAGTGGCCGCGCCGGGCCGCGGGCAGGAGCCGCTCGCGATTGCCGAACACCGTGCCGTCCTTGTCGTAGGGGAAGGGCCCGCCGGCATGGATCAGTGCGTAGGTGGCACGGCCCTGTGCGGGCAGCTCGGCCAGAGGGATGGAGGCGCCCGGGAAAGAGGCGGACAGGGTGCGGGCCTGCGCCGGCAAGGCCAGTGCAACACCCACGGCGCACGCCACAAATGCCTTGCACGCAGGCAGGGCCACAGCCTTCAGCATCCACTACACCTTTCAAAAACTTCGGGTTAACCCGAAATTTCGACGCGCAAGTGTGACAAAAAGGGCTGGCAAAAGCAAGCGCCTGCCCGGCAGGGGGCAGGCGCCGCGTGCGGCGGGCGCGTTTTGTGTGCTTTTTCGGTCAGCGCACGGCGTTGGCGTCGGCCACGGTGAAGGCCGTCATGTTGACGATGCGGCGCACCGTGGCGCTGGGGGTGAGCACCTGCACCGGCGCGCCCGCGCCCAGCAGCATGGGCCCGATGGCGATGCCCCCGCCCGCGGCGGTCTTGAGCAGGTTGTAAGAGATGTTGGCCGCGTCGATGTTGGGCATGACCAGCAGGTTGGCGCTGCCCGCCAGCGTGCCGTGGGGCATGAGCTCCAGGCGTGCCTGTTCGTCGAGCGCGACGTCGCCGTGCATCTCGCCGTCCACCTCCAGCCAGGGCGCCTGCTCGCGCAGGAGCTGCAGCGTCTGGCGCATCTTCACGGCGCTTTCGTGGTTGCTTGAGCCGAAGTTGGAATGCGACAGCAGCGCGGCCTTCGGCCGGATGCCAAAGCGCATGATCTCCTCGGCCGCCATGACGGTGATCTCGGCCAGCTGCTCGGCCGTGGGGTCGTAGTTGACGTGCGTGTCCACCACGAAGACCTGGCGGTCGGGCAGCAGCAGCGCATTCATGGCGGCGTAGGTGGTGGCGCCGGCGCGCTTGCCGATGACCTGGTCGATGTACTGCAGGTGGTGCGCCGTATGCCCCCAGGTACCGCAAATCAGGCCGTCCACCTCGCCCTTGTGCAGCAGCATCGAACCGATCAGCGTCAGGCGCCGGCGCATCTCTATTTTTGCGATCGGCACCGTGACGCCGCGCCGCTCGGTCATGCGGTGGTAGGTCTGCCAGAAGTCGCGGTAGCGCTGGTCGTCCTCGACGTTGACCACCTCGTAGTCCACGCCTTCCTTCAGGCGTAGGCCGAATTTCTCGATGCGCTGGGCGATGATGGCCGGGCGGCCGATGAAGGTGGGGTGGGCGATGTGCTCGTCCACCAGGATTTGCGCTGCGCGCAGCACACGCTCCTCCTCGCCTTCGGAGAACGCCACGCGCTTGGCGCTGGCACCCTTGGCCGCCATGAAGATGGGCTTCATGATCGTGCCCGAGGCATAGACGAAGGTCTGCAGCTGGTCGCGGTAGGCATCCATGTCGATGATGGCGCGCTGGGCCACGCCGCTGTCCATGGCGGCCTGCGCCACCGCCGGCGCGATCTTCATCATCAGCCGCGGGTCGAACGGCTTGGGGATGAGGTATTCAGGCCCGAAAGCCAGCGGCTCGCCGGCGTAGGCGGCGGCCACCACCTCGCTCTGCTCGGCCTGGGCCAGCTCGGCGATGGCATGCACCGCGGCGATCTCCATCTCGGTGGTGATGGTGGTGGCGCCGCAGTCGAGCGCGCCGCGGAAGATGTACGGGAAGCACAGGACGTTGTTGACCTGGTTGGGATAGTCGGTGCGGCCGGTGGCGATGATGGCGTCCCCCCGCACCTCCTTGACGTCCTCGGGCGCGATCTCCGGGTTGGGATTGGCGAGGGCGAAGATCAGCGGGTGGGCGGCCATCTTGGCGACCATGTCTTTTTTGAGCACGCCGCCGGCCGACAGGCCCAGGAAGATGTCGGCGCCCTCGATGGCCTGCGCCAGGGTGCGCAGCTCGGTGTCCTGCGCGAACTGGGCCTTGTCCTCGTCCATCAGCTCGGGCCGGCCCTGGTAGACCATGCCGGCGATGTCGGTAACCCAGATGTTCTTGCGCGGCATGCCCAGCTTGACGAGCAGGCCCAGGCAGGCCAGCGCCGCCGCGCCGGCTCCGGAAGCCACCAGCTTGACCTGCGTGATGTCCTTGCCCGCCACCTTCAGGCCGTTGAGAACGGCCGCGCCCACCACGATGGCCGTGCCGTGCTGGTCGTCGTGGAACACCGGAATCTTCATGCGCTCGCGCAACTTGCGCTCGATGTAGAAGCAGTCGGGGGCCTTGATGTCTTCGAGGTTGATGCCGCCAAAGGTCGGCTCGAGCGCGGCGATGATCTCGATCAGCTTGTCCGGGTCTTTTTCGTTGATCTCGATGTCGAAGACGTCGATGCCCGAGAACTTCTTGAAGAGCACCCCCTTGCCCTCCATCACCGGCTTGCTGGCCAGGGGGCCGATGTCGCCCAGGCCCAGCACGGCCGTGCCGTTGGTGACCACGCCCACCAGGTTCCCGCGCGCGGTGTAGCGAAATGCCGCGGCCGGGTCCTGGGCGATCTCCTCGCACGGTGCGGCCACGCCGGGCGAATAGGCCAGCGCCAGGTCGTGCTGGTTGATCATCTGCTTGGTCGCGGCGATGGTGATCTTGCCGGGCTGGGGATGCTCGTGGTATTCGAGGGCCGCGCGGCGCAGCAGGGCGCGCTTGTCGGCGGCTTCGGGAGCGGGGGAGGAAGAAAGGGGTGCCGTGGTGTCGGGCATGCGGGCGTCTCCAGCTCAAAAAAAGCGCTGCGTGCGTGCAACTGAAGCCCGGCACGGGCGCCCTGCGCGCACAAAGGAAGGATTGTAGGAGGGCCCCTCCGTCAGCCCGCCCCCGCAGGGGCACCACGCGGGCGAAACAGTTTTGTCGCCGGCGAATGCAATGGCGACATGGGCAGCCTTCGGGTAAGAAAGCGGCTGCCGGCCTGGGTAAACCCGGGCTTGACGCTGCCGGAGGGCCTGAAAAAACTGCGCACGCACGGCAGAGCGTCCGGCGCCGCCGTCCGTGAAAGGCCAGGGCCCGGTCCCTGCTCCGCCTTCCTCCACGCTCATCCCGAGGACTTTTCATGTATCCATCCTTGCGCTTCTGCCTTTTGCCGGTGGTCGCCGCCGCCCTTGTCGCCTGTGGGGGGTCGGACAGCTCCGCGCCTCCCGAGCCCGTGGCCTGCAACGAGACCGGCCCCTACGCCTGCAAGACCGGCGAGACCGAGCCGCTCTACACCTTCCAGTGGGCGCTGAACTACGCGAAGAGCTTCTTTCGCGATTTTCCCGACACCTTCGGTGGCGGGCTGGACCTGAACGTCGAGCCCGTGCACCGCGAGGGCATCAAGGGCGAGGGGGTGAACGTGCTGGTGGTGGACACGGGCGTGGACCTGCACAACGAGGACCTGGCGCCGAACGCCGACTTCGGCATCTCCCGGAACCTGGTGACGGACACCAGCGATCCCTATCCCGTCGGCGACGATCCCGACGACGCCCATGGCACGGCCGTGGCGGGCATCATCGCCGCCGCGCAGAACGGCAAGGGCGTGATGGGCATCGCCCCGCGCGTGAAGATCGGCGGGGTGAACTTCTTGCAAAACCAGCGCGGCACGCATGCGGCATCCCTGGGTGGTGCGCCCTGGTCGGAGAAGGCGGACATCTTCAATGCGTCTTACGGCGGCAGCAGGCGTCCCGCGGCCTATGAGAGCGAGGCAGACGCGTTCACCCCCATCCTGCGCTCCATGAAAAAGCTGCGCGGCGGCAAGGGCGGCATCTACATGAAGGCCGCCGGCAACGCTTTCGACGGGCAGTACTGCGGTCTGAACCACGGCTACTACGACTGCACCAACCCGGGCAACGACGAGGGCGCGCGCGAGCCCAACGCCATCGTCGTGGCTGCCGTCAATGCCTTCGGCGAAGCCAGCAGCTACAGCAGTTCGGGTGCGGTCGTGTGGGTGTCGGGCCTGGGTGGCGAATATGGCGCCGCGGGCACCTATGGCGAAGCCCGGTACAACGATTACTCCGGCCCGACCATCTTCAGCACCGACCTGCGCGGCTGCGACGCGGGTTTCAGCCGCAAGGGCGCAAGGACGGCCTTCCTGCGCGGCGAGAGCCAGCGCGGCGGCGTGCCTGACAACCCCCGTTGCGATTACGCCTACATGAACGGCACTTCGGCGGCCACGCCCACGCTCTCGGGCGTGGTGGCGCTGATGCTCAGCGCCAACCCCGAGCTGACCTGGCGTGACGTGCGCGACATCCTGCGCCTGTCGGCGAGAAAGGTGGACGCCAGCTACGCGTCTGCCTCGCCCGGCGAGAAAATTCCCTACGGCGCGCGCATGGACCTGGCCAGCAACACGCTGGGCACCAGTATGGGCAGCGCGGCCGACATTCGTGAGGGCTCCGTCGCCGTGCCCATCGACCTGGGCTGGCAGAAGAATGCCGCCGGCGCCGAGCACTCCAACTGGTACGGCTTTGGCTTGCCCGATGCGGCCCGCGCGGTCGCGCTGGCCAAGGAGTATCGACAGAACCCGCAGCGCAGCCGCAAGCAGGACGTGCAGACTCCCGAGTTCGAGGGTGTTGCCGTCTGGCAGCTCAAGCCCGACTCCAACCCGGCCCAGGTCGACGCAGGGCAGCCCACGCGCGTGGGCGCCTTTCCCTACCAGCGCGTGAGCCTCATCGGCACGCTGCAGGGCGGTGCCCAGACGGTGGACACCTTCCAGGTGCGTCTGTACGGCCAGAATGTCTGCCTGGGCTCGGTGGGCGTGGCGGTGCGCTCGCCCTCGGGCACGGTGTCGCTGCTCAAGCTGCCCAACGACCACTTCCGCTTCTACGGGGTGGACCGTTTCGCCCATTTCGGCCTCTCCAGCATGACCTTCCATGGCGAGCCGGCGCAGGGCCAGTGGCAGATCTTCGCCCTGGCGGGCAACCCCGACGGCCCGCTGCCGCCGGATGTCACCCATGAGCTGCCCGACGGCTCCACCGAGGTGGAAGAAGCCGCGGCCTGCCTGTCCACCGATGCCCAGGGCCAGCCGCGCGACTTCTTGTTCGCCGCCGAGGCGCGCATCATTGCCCAGTGAGCCGCCCGCACGAACCCCACTTTTCAAGGACATCACCATGAAAACCATGACCAGGTTCGCCACGCACGTGGCGTTCGGCTTCGCGGGTGTTTCGCTGGCGCTGGCCAGCTGCGCCGCCCCCGCTCCCTCCTACAAGCCCGGGCAGCGCCTGAGCCAGGAGAAGGCCGGCCAGCTCGGCGAGCTGCCCACCTACCGCAGCGCCAGCGCCACGTACAGGGTGCTGCCGCAAAAGGGCGAAGGCGGCGCGACGCTGGTGCTCACCGAGCAGGGCGAGGTGGCGGCCAGCCGCCACGAGGTGCTGGTGGCCGACGTGCCCGAAGCGCGCGTGCAGGCCGCGGCCGCCCAGGGGCCGCGCCCGGCCTCGGTGCAGCACTACGCAAGCACGGGCATCACGGTGCTGCGCTACACCGACTTCGCCCAGACCGTGCAGGGCCTGGCGGCGCTGCAGGCGGCGCTGCCTGGCAGCGTCGTGCGGCTGCCGCTGGAGCTGGAAAAAAAGGTGCCGTACTGACGTTGGATCGCAGGTTGAGTCGAGGCGCGGGGCCGGGCAATGGCGCCGGCCCCGCCCCCGTCGTTTTCAGTCCGTCTCGAACAGCGCGTCGCCCAGGGCGCTCACCATCCGGTCCAGCTCGGCCTCGGTGCTGATGAAGGGCGGCGCAAGCTGGATGGTGTCGCCGCCATAGCGCACGTAGAAGCCCTTGTCCCAGCACTTCATGGCGATCTCGTAGGGCCGGCGCGCCGGCTCGCCCGGCAGGGCCTCGATGGTGAAGCCGGCAGCCAGGCCGTAGTTGCGGATGTCCAGCACGTGCCTGGCGCCCTTGAGGCCATGCACGGCCCGCTCGAAGGCGGGCGCGAGGGCCCTGACGCGGGCGGGCGCGTCCTCCTGCTGCAGCGCGTCCAGCGTCGCGCATCCGGCGGCGCAGGCCACCGGGTGCGCCGAATAGGTGTAGCCGTGCGGGAACTCCACCAGGTACTCGGGCCCGCCGGCAGCCATGAAGGTCTCGTAGATCTCGCGTGTGACCACGCAGCCGCCCAGGGGCTGGGCGCCGTTGGTCACCTGCTTGGCAAAGTTCATGATGTCGGGCGTGACGCCGAAGACCTCGGCGCCCGTCCAGCCGCCCGCGCGGCCGAAGGCCGTGATGACCTCGTCGAAGATCAGCAGGATGCCGTGCTCCGTGCAGATCTCGCGCAGGCGCTCCAGATAACCCACCGGCGGGATCAGCACCCCGGCCGAGCCCGAGAACGGCTCGACGATGACGGCAGCGATGTTCGACGCGTCATGCAGGGCGATCACGTCCAGCAGCCGGTCGGCCAGCTGCCGGCCGCCGTCCTGCGGCATGCCGCGGTGGAACGACCCCGCCGGCGGCTGCGTGTGCGGCAGGTGGTCGGCCTCCACGCCCTGCCCGAAGGTCTTGCGGTTGCCCCCCATGCCGCCGACCGAGATACCGCCGAAGTTCACGCCGTGGTAGCCCTTCTCGCGTCCGATCAGCCGCGTCTTGCCGGCCTGGCCCCGGGCGCGCCAGTAGGCGCGCGCCATCTTCAGCGACGTGTCGGCCGCCTCGGAGCCGGAGCTGGTGAAGAACACGTGCTCCAGCCCCTCGGGCACGAGCGCCTTGATGCGGTTGGCCAGCTCGAACGACGCCGGGTGGCCGAACTGGAACGCCGGCGCGTAGTCCAGCTGCAGCGCCGCGCGGCCGATGGCCTCGGCAATGTCGCGCCGCCCATGCCCCAGCCCCGAACACCACAGGCCCGACAGGCCGTCGAAGATCTTGCGGCCCTCGGCGTCGGTGTAATACGCGCCCTCGCCCGAGACGACCATGCGCGGGCGCGCCTTGAAGTTGCGGTTGCCGGTGAAAGGCATCCAGTGGGCGTCGAGCCAGGCGGCGTCCCTGCGTGCGGACGGCTCGGTGGCGGTGGACGGTGCATCGATCGCGGCGAAAGGCATGGCGGCTCCTTGCAGGAAAGTGGCGGAACGGGCGTGGAACAGGAGTGGAACGGCCATTGTGGCGATGTCCGCCGGGAGCAGAAAACCCGCGCAGCCCGTGAGATATCCATAAAAAGTGCTGTTTCTCGTTGACACGTAACGGAAATTTGCTACCTTTTTCATAGCTGCACCGCGCCAACGAAACGCCAACGATTGTCAGCGGCACCCCCGCCATGGCTGCGGCACCCCTTGCGTTGCCAGAATCGGCGGCACAGCAATCGGGTCCCAGAGTCCCCACTGCCATTTGGGCATTCATCGCCGTTACACGGGCGGGGGTCATAAATCCGCACAATGGGACACTTCTTATTACATTTGTCGCGCAATGCTGGAGCAATTCTTCGCCGTCGGCACGGCGTATGGCTCGCACGCACCGGCGCTGATCCACGACCCCTGGCTGGTGGCCCTGTCGCTGCTGGTGGCCATCGCCTCGTCGTGCATGGCCCTGCATCTGGCCGGCCTGGCCCGGCACGCCCCGGACGGCTGGGGCCGCAGAGTGGGCGTGGTCTCGGGCGCCCTGGTGCTGGGTGCGGGCGTGTGGTCCATGCACTTCGTGGGCATGCTGGCGTTCGACCTGTGCGCGTCGGGCGGCTTTCAGCCATGGATCACCGCTGCCTCGATGCTGCCCAGCCTGCTGGCTTCGGGCGTGGCGCTGTCGGTGCTCACCCGGCCGCAGCTGCGGCCCGGCGCGCTGCTGCTGGGCGGGGCGCTGATGGGCGGGGGCATCGGTGCAATGCACTACAGCGGCATGGCCGCGTCGCAGTTCGGGCCGCTCATGCGCTATGAAGTGAGCGGCTTCGCGGTCTCGCTCGCGTTCGCCGTGGGCATGGCGACGCTTGCGCTGTGGACACGCTTTCGCCTGGCGCGCATCGCCGGGCTGCCGGGCTGGGCCGCCAACCTGCTGGGCGGCGCCGTGATGGGCCTGGCGATTGCCGGCATGCACTACATCAGCATGGCGGCCCTGCGCATGGACGGGCCGGCCGAGGCGGCGCCGGCGTCCGGCACGCCGGCCAGCCAGCTGGCGCTGGCTGTCGCCGTGGTGGCGCTGCTGGTGGGCGGGGCCGTCACCGCGATCCACATGCACCTGCGCCTGCGCCAGCTGCTGCGCCAGACGCGCGCCGATGCCTCGCGCCTGACGGCGCTGGTGAGCACTGCGGCCGATGGCGTGGTCATCATCGATGCCCGGGGCATCGTGCGCCTGTTCAACAGCGCCGCCGAGCAGCTGCTGGGCTGGCGCGCCGACGAGGTCATCGGCCACAACGTCAGCATGCTCATGGCCACGCCGCACCGCGAGGCGCACGACGGCTACCTGCAGCGGCACCTGCAGACGGGCCATTCGTCCATCATCGGGCGGGGCCGCGAGGTGCAGGCGCTGCACCGGGACGGAACGCTGCTGCCGGTACGCCTGGCCGTGGGGCGCGCGGACGGCCCGGGCGAGCCGATGTTCGTCGGCTTCCTGACCGACCTCAGGGAACGCCGCGCCCTGGAGCGCGAGCGCGAGCACGACCGGGCGCAGCTGCGCTCGCTCATGGGCAACCTGCCGGGTGTCGCCTTCCGCTGCGCCAATGAAGGCGACTGGCCCATGCTTCTGGTCAGCGACGCGGTGCTGGCGCTCACCGGCTGGAGCGCGCAGGAGTTTTTGCAGGGGCAGGTGCGTTACGGGCAGCTCATCCATCCGCGTGATGCGCAGGAGATCGCCCTGGAGCTGGAATACGCCCTGCGCACGGACCAGTCCTACCACCTGGAGTACCGCATCACCACGCGCGACGGCCGCACGCGCTGGGTGTCGGAGCACGGGCGCGGCGTGCCGGATGCCGACGGCGCGGTGCGCCACATCGACGGGGTGATCCTGGACATCACCGAGGCGAAGATGCGCAACGCCGAGTTCGCGGGGACGGTGGCGGCCATCGGGCGGTCGCAGGCGGCGGCCGAGTTTGACCTGCACGGGCACCTGGTCGATGCCAACGCGCAGTACCTGGAGTTGATGGGCTATACCCTGGACGACGTGATCGGCCGCTCGCATGCCCTGCTCTGCGCACCGCAGTACGCGCAGAGCGAGGCCTACCGGGATTTCTGGAAGTCGCTCACCAAGGGCGAGTTTGCCGCTGGCGAATTCCAGCGCTTCGGCAAAAACGGCCGCGAGGTGTGGCTGCAGGCGACTTACAACCCCATCTTCGACGCCGAGGGCAAGGTCTTCAAGATCATCAAGTTCGCCAGCGACCTGACCGGGCGCCGCGCCATGGAGCAGGACCTGCGCGCCGCCAAGGAGCGCGCCGAGGCCGCCGCGGCCGCGCGCAGCACCTTTCTGGCCAACATGAGCCACGAGATCCGCACACCCATGAACGCCATCATCGGCTTCACCGAGGCGCTGCTGGAGTCGCCCCTGGACCCTACGCAGAGGCGCCACCTGGGCACCGTGCACCATTCGGCGCGCTCCATGCTGCGCCTGCTCAACGACATCCTGGACACCGCCAAGCTGGAGAAGGGCGCCGTGGGGCTGGAGGAAGCCCCGTTCAGCCTGCGCGAGCTGTGCGCGCAGATCCTCGCCTCGCTGCGCATCAGTGCCGCGCGCAAGGGGCTGGAGCTGGTGCTGGAGTATCCGTACGACGTGCCCGAGTTCTGGCAGGGCGACGCCTTCCGGCTGCAGCAGATCCTGCTGAACCTGATGGGCAATGCCCTGAAGTTCACGCACCAGGGCAGCGTGACGCTGCGCGTCTCGGGCGGCGACGGCGCGCTGCTGCTGCAGGTGACGGACACGGGCATAGGCATCGACGAGGCGGGCCTGCGCCGCATCTTCGAGCCGTTCTCGCAGGCCGATGCCTCGACCACGCGCCGCTATGGCGGCACGGGCCTGGGCACGACCATCGCGCGCCAGCTCACCGAGCTGATGCAGGGGCGCATCAATGTGCAGAGCCTCCCTGGCGAGGGCAGCACCTTCAGCGTGCACCTGCCGTTGCGCGAGGGCCCACCGTCGCTGCCCGAGGACGCCCTCTCGCCGCGCAGCCTGGCGCTGGCGCCGCTGCGGGTGCTGGCGGTGGACGACGTGCCCGCCAACCTGGAGCTGCTGTGCATCACCCTGGCGCGCGGCGGCCACAAGGTGGTGTGCGCCGCGGGCGGGGCCGAGGCCGTGCGGCGGTTCGAGCAGGAGCGGTTCGACCTGGTCCTGATGGACCTGCAGATGCCCGACATGGACGGCCTGCAGGCCACGCGCTGCATGCGCGAGCATGAACGCGAGCACGGACGCCGGCCCACGGCCATCGTGGCCCTGTCGGCCAGCGTGCTCGAGCAGGACCGGCGCAACGCCCGCGCCGCCGGCATGGACGGCTTCGCCAGCAAGCCCGTGGAGCCCCAGCGGCTGCTGGCGGAGATGGCCCGCGTGCTGGGAGCCCAGCCGCTGACGCCCGAGCCCGGCGCCGCGCCCGAGCCGTCCGCCCCCGAGAGCCTGGCGGTGGACGGGCATGGGGCCGCGCTGCCTGTCATCGACTGGGAGCGGGGCCTGCGGCTGTGGACCCAGGCGCGCTTCCTGCGCGCGGCGGTGCAGCGTTTCCTGGAGGACGGGCCGGCCCAGGTGGGGGCGTTGCGCGCCGCTGCGCGGGCAGGCGACGCCCAGGCGCTGGCGGGCGCTGCCCACCGCTTGCACGGCGCTGCGGCCAACCTGGCGCTGACGGCGGTCCAGCAGCACGCGGCCAAGCTGGAGGCGGCTGCGCAGGCAGCCCAGGAGGCCCTCGCCTGGACCGCCCACACCGACGCACTCGAAGCCGCCCTGGCCGACGTGCGCGCTGCGCTCACCTGCACCGACGCGCCGGACGCCGCGCCCACCGCGCCGAAGCCCGCGTTGATGGACCCGCAGGCCTGCTCCGAGGTGCGCGGCGCCATCGACGCCCTGGTGCCGGCCCTGGCCATGGGCGAGATGCCGCACGGGCCCGTGACGGTGCTGGAGCAGCACCTGAGCGCCACGCACCTGGGCGCCCTGCGCGATGCGCTGGAGCGGTTCGACTTCGACCAGGCCCGCAACCAGCTGCAGATCCTGCGCGGCCAGGTCTGGCCCGAGTGCTATTGAACCGGTGCCCCAACCCTTTCCTGCGCCCAACGCCATGACGCCCGCCGAAGACCATCGCCCCCGCCTGCTGCTCGTTGACGACGAGCCCACCAACCTGCACGTGCTGCGCCATGTGCTGCAGGACGACTACCGCCTGCTGTTTGCCACCGATGGCGAGCGGGCCCTGGCCATCGCCCGCCAGCAGCAGCCCCAGCTCATCGTGATGGATGTGATGATGCCCGGCCTGGACGGCTACGCCGTGTGCGCCACGCTGCGCGCCGATGCGACCACCACCGCCATCCCGGTCATCTTCGTCACCGCCCTGTCGGACTCGCAGGACGAGACGCGCGGCTTCGACGCCGGCTGCGTCGACTACATCACCAAGCCCATCAGCGCCCCGGTGGTGCGTGCGCGTGTGCGCACCCACCTGTCGCTGGTGCGCATGCAGGAGCTGCGCGAGTCGCGCCTGCAGATCGTGCAGCGCCTGGGCCGCGCGGCCGAGTACAAAGACAACGAGACCGGGATGCACGTCATCCGCATGAGCCACTTCGCACACCGCCTGGCGCTGGTGCTGGGCCGCTCGCCGGCCTGGGCCGAGGAGCTGCTGCACGCCGCACCCATGCACGACGTGGGCAAGATCGGCATTCCGGACGCGGTGCTGCGCAAGCCCGGGCCGCTGGACGAGCAGGAGTGGGCCGTCATGCGCCGCCACCCCGAGATCGGCGCCGAGATCATCGGCGAGCACGCCGGCGGCCTGCTGAGCATGGCGCGCACCATCGCCCTGGCACACCACGAGAAGTGGGACGGCAGCGGCTACCCGCGGGGCCTGGCGGGTGAGGCCATCCCGCTGGAGGCGCGCATCGTCGCCATTGCCGACGTGTTCGACGCCCTGACCACGCGCCGGCCCTACAAGGAACCGTGGAGTGTGGACGCCGCCATCGAGCAGCTGCGCTCGCAGGCGGGCCGCCACTTCGACCCGGCACTGGTCGAGCTGTTCATCCAGGAGCTGCCGGCCATGCGGGCCATCATGGCGCAGTGGCCGGACTGATCCCGCCAGTGGCCTTGCGGCGGGCACAGCGGCGCGGTCGGGCCGCGCACTGACAGCCCCAGGCGTGCCCTGCCGGCGGCGTGCGCAGCCCTGCGGGCCATCCAATCGGGCCGATGCACTTGGCCGACCTACTGACCTCCCGTCCCGCGCTGCTCCTGTCGCTGATCCTGGCGATCGGTTTTCTCGCCCAGTGGCTGGCCTGGCGGGTGCGCGTGCCGGCCATCCTGCCGCTGCTGCTCACGGGTTTGCTGCTCGGGCCGTTCACGGGGCTGCTGGACCCGGATGCGCTGTTGGGCGACCTGCTGTTTCCGGTGGTGTCGCTGTCGGTGGCCGTCATCCTGTTCGAGGGCAGCCTGAACCTGCGCTTTGCCGAGCTGGAGGGTATTGGCCATGCGGTGCGGCGCCTGTCCACCTATGGCGCCCTGGTGGCACTGCTGGGCTTGGCCGCGGCGGCGCACTGGCTGGCGGGGCTGCCGTGGTCGCTGTCCTTTTTGTTCGGCGCCATCGCCTGCGTGACCGGGCCGACGGTGGTCAACCCCCTGCTGCGCGTGGTGCGGCCCAACGCCCGTGTGGCCAGCCTGCTGCGCTGGGAGGGCATCGTCATCGACCCGCTGGGCGCGCTGCTGGCGGTGCTGACCTACGAAATCATTGCCGCCAAACAGTTCCCGGGCGAACCGCTGTGGCTGTTTGTGCTGACGCTGGTCGGCGGCACGCTGATCGGCCTGCTGGCAGCCTGGCTGCTGGCGCTGGCGCTGCGCCGGCACTTCATCCCCGAGTACCTGCAGGGCTACGCGGCGCTGGCGCTGATGCTGGCCACCTTCTCGCTCAGCAATGCGCTCACGCGCGAGTCGGGTCTGCTGGCCGTCACCGCCATGGGCATCGCCTTGGGCAACCTGCGCGGCATCCACGTCGAGCCCATCACCAGCTTCAAGGAGAACCTGTCCATCCTGCTGGTGTCCATTTTGTTCCTGGTCCTGGCGGCGCGCCTGTCCTGGCCGCTGCCGCCGGGCATGCTGCTGGGCGGGCTGCTGGTGTATCTGGCGGCGCAGTTCGTGGTGCGGCCGCTGTCGGTGTGGCTGTCCACGCTGGGCAGCCCCCTGAGCACCCGCGAGCGGCTGCTGGCGGCGTGGATCTCGCCGCGCGGCATCGTCGCCGCGTCGATCTCGGCGCTGTTTGCGCTGCAGCTGCAGGAGCGCGGCGTGGAAGGCGTCGACCGCTTGGTGCCACTGGTGTTCATGCTGATCATCGCCACCGTGGTGGTGCAGAGCCTGACGTCGCGCCACCTGGCGCGCTGGCTGGGCGTGCGCGAACCCGACCCGCGCGGCGTGCTGGTCTATGGCGCGGGCCCCGTGGCGCGCGCCGTGGCGCAGGCGCTGCACGACCAGGGCGTGCAGGTGTTGGTGGCCGACGACGACTGGGAGGGCATCCGCGCTGCGCGCATGGCCGGCCTGCCGACCTATTTCGGCAACCCGACCTCGCGCCACGCCAGCCGTCACCTGGACCTCACGGGCCTGGGCCGGCTGCTGGCCCTGTCCACGCAGCACGAGCGCAATTCGCTGGCCGTCGTGCACTACCGGCAGGAGTTCGGCCGCGACAAGGTGCTGGCCCTGCGCACCGTGGCGCGCGAGCAGGGCAGCGAGCGCCAGCGCCTGGCCGAGCCGTTGCAAGCCCCCGCGCTGTTCGGCAGGGACGTGACGCACGCGCGCCTGCAGGAGCTGCTGGACGCGGGCTGGAAGCTCAAGACCACCGCACTGACCGACAAATACGGCTGGGAGCAGTTCCAACAGGCCTGGGGCGGGCGTGCCATCCTGCTGTTCACGCTGAACGACAAGGGGCAGCTGCGCCTGGCGGGCGACCCAGCGCACACGGCCCCGCCCGCGCCGGGCCAGGCGGTGACCGCCCTGGTGCCGCCGGACGTGGTGCTGCCACACAGCCCCGCCGCCGGGCCCAAGCCTGCGGCGCAGGAACAGGCAAGTGCGGCAACCGACTCGGGAACTCCAGCAGCGCCTTATTAACGAGCGCGAGGTGCGTTAGGTTGGGCGCCATGGCCCGCGTCGGGGTCGACCACCATGCGTGCTTGGTGCAGGGCGTCGGCCATGTTGCGCGCGCAGCGCCGCCACCTCGCACGCACCGGCAGCGCTCAGCGCATGGCAAACGATTCGCGGTGCAGCCGCCAGGGCCGCTGCCGTGCCTGCCCGGCCAGCGCGTCGCCCAGGCTTTGCGGGCCACAGAACCACAGGTCCAGCACGCCGGGCGTGGCGGCCAGGGCCTCGGGCGTCAGGCGCTGTCCGCAGGCGGCGTCATGCACGGTCAGTTGCACGGACGGGCGGGCCTGCGCGCAGAGCGTCTGCAAGGGCGGCAGCAGCGCATCGGCGGCCGCATTGCGCGTGCAGTAGTGCAGCTGGGCTGGCTGGGCGCCCGCCGGGGCCGCGTCGCCCTGGCGCGCCTCCAGCAATGCTAGGAAGGGCGTGATGCCGACGCCGGCAGCGACCCAGACCTGCTGGCGCTTCCCGGCGCCCACGCCATCAAAGCGGCCGTACGGCCCTTCGATATCCAGCGTCTGCCCGGCCTGCAGCCGCTGGCGCAGGCTGCGGGTGTAGTCGCCCAGCGGCTTGATGACCAAGCGCAGCAGTTCGTGTCCGTCGGCACTGCGGCCCAGGCGGCCCGGGGCGCTGGCGAGGGTGAAGGGGTGGGCGCCCTCGCCGCGCTCGAAGCGCACGAAGGCGAACTGCCCGGCGCGGTGCCCCGGCCAGGACGGGGCCACGGCGCACAGCACCTGCAGCGGCGCATCGGCCCCCTCGCCCAGCACCTGCACGGACTCGATGCGTGCGGCGTGGCGGCGCGGCAGCCCGACCAGGCCGGCCAGCGACCACAGCGCCGCCGCACTGCCCAGCGCCAGCAGCGCGCCCAGCAGCACGCCCGTCGGCTGGCCCCACCAGGCCAGCGGCGTCAGCGCCACGCTGTGCAGCGCCAGCGCCAGGAAGAGCAGCGGCATGGCGCGGTGCAGCGCCCGCCAGGGCCGGTAGGCCAGCAGCCGGGTCAGCAGCGTCAGCGCCACGGCGGCCAGCAGCAGATAGAAGGTCCATTCACCCACGTCCTTGGCCAGGCCGCGGCTGTCCGCCAGCCAGGGCAGGACGGCATCGCGTACCGGCTTGCCGGCGCGGCCCCACAGCGCGCCCATCCAGCCCGACGATTCCTTGACGCCCCAGTGCGCCAGCGCGGCCAGCGCCGCGCCGATGCCGGCCCACTTGTGCAGGCGATAGGCCTGACCCATGCCGCCCAGCAGCTGCTCGGCCAGCGGCAGGCGCAGCGCCAGCAGCAGGGTCAGCGCCATCAGGCCGATGGACAGCAGGCCGCTCAGGTACAGCAGCTGACGGCGCAGCTCCCAGGCGCCGCTGGCCACGCCCTGGGCATCGACCAGGGGACCGATGGCGGGCGCGACCGCCAGCCAGGCCAGGGTCAAGGTCAACAGGGTCAGGGCGAGGGCTCTGCGGGCGCGCATGGGATGCTCCTTTCAGGGTATGAGTGAGATCAATCTGCTTTGTTTTTGATAGCTGACAGCGCTTGCCGAGCAAGGGTTTTCGCTCCCTCTCCCCCGTGGGGGAGAGGGCTGGGGTGAGGGGGTGGTTCGGGCACAACGCCCACTGCCGGCCCCCTCACCCCAGCCCTCTCCCGCGCGCGGGAGAGGGAGCGGGAGCGTCATCAACGGTGCTTGCGCCCGTCCTCGACGGCGCCGGTGGTGGCGTTGAAATAGACCTTGACGCGCGCGCCCTGGGCGTCGTAGCCCTTGACCTTGTAGCGGCCATGGTCGAGCTCAATCTCGTACAGGTCGCGGTAACCGGCGGCGCTGGCGCGGTCGTAGATGTCGCGGATGTTCAGGCGCGCAGCGGCAGCCGGGGTGGCTCTGGCCGGGGCGGCAACCGGTGCGCTGGTGGCAGCAGCCGGCGCGGCGCTTTGCGCCGAAGACTGCGCCGGGCTCTGGGCGTGGGCTGCGGGCAGCGCCAGGGCGGCAGTCGTGGCCAGGATCAGCAGGACGCGCTGGCGGAGGGACGAGGTGGTGTTCATGGTGTGCTCCAGAAAAGAGTCGAAGGGATTGGCGGGGTGCTACGCCAGCCTTGCCAGCCGGCGTGCCGCCAGTATGGAAAAGCGGCGCTGAACCTGGTCTGAAGGCTTTGTTCATCGCCCGTTCATCCGTGCCGCGCTACAACCACGGGGCATGGCACGCCGGTTTCTTCCCCTCTCTGTCCCCCTTTCCTGGCCCCGCTGGCGCCGCTGGCGCCGCCCGGCGGGCCGCCTGCTGCTGGCCGTGGCACTGGCGGCGTCGGCCTCGACCGGGCTGTACGCCGGCAGTGATGACCATGAGCGCGCCCGCCGGGCGCTGGAGCGCGGCGAGGTGCTGCCGCTGCGCGCCGTGCTCGAGCAGGTCGAGCGCACGCAGCAGGGCCAGGTGCTGAAAATCGAGTTCGAGCGCGACGACGGCCGTTACCTGTACAAAATCCGCCTGTTGCAGCCCGATGGCCGGGTTGCCAAGCTCAAGGTCGATGCGGTCGATGGCCGCGTGCTGTCCATCAAGCGCAAGCATCCCTGAAACCGTCCCTGGGGACCCCCCGCCCATGCGTATCCTGATCGTCGAAGACGAACCCCGCCTGCGCGCCCAGCTGGTGCAGGCCATCGCGGCTGCCGGCCATATTGCCGAGGAGGCCGCCGACGGCGAGCAGGCGCACTGGCTGGGCGAGGTCGAGACCTTCGATGCCGTGGTGCTCGACCTGGGCCTGCCCCGGCTCGACGGCCTGTCGGTGCTGCGCCGCTGGCGCGCTGCCGGGCGCACCATGCCGGTGCTGATCCTCACTGCGCGCGGCACTTGGCAGGAAAAGGTCGCCGGCATCGACGCCGGCGCCGACGACTACTTGGCCAAGCCTTTTCACCTGGAAGAACTGCTGGCCCGCCTGCGTGCCCTGCTGCGCCGCGACAGCCAGCACGCCAGCGCGCAGTGGCAGTGCGGCCCCCTGTGGCTGGACACGCGCGCCGCGCGCGCCCTGGTGGCCGGCCAGCCGCTGCAGCTGACCAGTCACGAATTCATGCTGCTGGCCCAGCTCATGCAGCGCCAGGGCGAGGTGCTCACGCGCACCGAGCTGTCCGAGCACCTGTACCCCGGCGGCAACGAGCGCGACTCCAACACCATTGAAGTATTCATCGCCCGGCTGCGGCGCAAGCTGCCCGCCGGCTGCATCGAGACCGTGCGCGGCCTGGGCTACCGGCTGGTGGCGCCCGGGCAGAGCGGCGACGCCAGCGCATGAAGGGCAGCGCCGCGACCGGCTCGCTGCGCCTGCGCCTGCTGGCCGGCACGCTGGCCTGGGTGCTGCTGACCGTGGCGCTGGCCGGCTGGGGCCTGCGCTCGCTGTTTCGCGAGCACATCGCCCAGCAATTGCAGGCGCAGTTGGTGCTGCAGCTCGACGCCCTGAGCGGCAATGTCGATTGGGACGATGCGGCGCAGCAGCCGCGCGTGGCGCTGCTGTCCGATGCCCGGCTGGGGCAGCCGCTGTCGGGCCTGTACTGGCAGATCGACCGCCTGGGCAGCGCGCCGCAGGTGGCGCTGGCGCGCTCGCGTTCGCTGTGGGACCAGGTGCTGCAGCTACCTGCCGTGCCGGGCGAATACCCCGCGCGCGGCCACCGCGTGCTGCGCCTGGCCGGCCCGCAGGGCCAGCAACTGTTGGCTGTGGCGCGCACGCTGGCGCTGCCCGAGGACGAGGCGCCGCTGCTGCGCCTGGTCGTGGCCGGCGACGAGGCGCTGCTGGCCGAGCCGCTGCAGCGCTTCACGCGCATGCTCCTGCTGGCGCTGTCCATGCTGGCACTGGGCCTGGCGCTGGCCGTGGCGCTGCAGCTGCAGCTGGCGCTGCGTCCGCTGGCCGTGCTGCGCCAGCGGCTGGCGGATGTGCGCCTGGGCCGCGCCGAGCGGCTGCAGGGGCAATTCCCGCAAGAGCTGACGCCGCTGGTCGATGAGTTCAATCATGTGCTGGCCGAGAACGCCGACATGGTGCAGCGCGCCCGCACCCAGGCCGGCAACCTGGCGCACGCCGTGCATACGCCGCTGGCCGTGCTGGCCAATGCCGCTGGGCAGGAATCCGGCCCGCTGGCGCAACTGGTGGCCGAGCAGGTGGCCAGCGCGCGCCGGCAGGTGGACTGGCACCTGGCGCGCGCCCGCGCTGCCGCCGCCGTGCGCGCCACCGGCCTGGCGACGCCGGTGCTGGAGCCGATCCGGGCGCTCCTGCGCACCATGAGCCGGCTGCACGCCGCGCGCGGCATCGCGTTCACGCTGGCACAGGGCGCGCAGGATCTGCCGTTTCGCGGCGAGGCGCAGGACTTGTACGAGCTGCTGGGCAATCTGCTGGACAACGCTGGCAAGTGGGCGTGCGCGCGTGTGCTGGTCGATGTGCAGCGCGCCGGGGCGCTGGCGTGCATCAGCGTCGATGACGACGGCCCTGGCATCCCCGAGGCCGAGCGCGCGCGCATGTTCGAGCGCGGCACGCGGCTCGATGAAGGCCAGCCCGGCTCCGGCTTGGGGCTGGACATCGTGCGCGCGCTGGTCGAGACCTATGGCGGCAGCGTGCAGGCGCAGGCCTCGGCGCTGGGTGGGGCGCGGCTGCTGTTGTGCCTGCCGATCAGTGATGGCTCCTGAAACGATAGCTACTGCCGCTTGCTGGGCAAGGGTTTGGGCTCCATCGCCTCTTGGGGGAGAGGGCGGGGGGTGAGGGGGTGGTTCGGGCGCAGCGCTCGGGAATACTGCATTTTTAATAGCTAATACCGCTTGCTGGACAAGGGTTTGGGCGGTTTTCTTCTCAACCCCAACCGGATGGCGGACCGGATGCGTCCGGCGCCTGGGCGCGCGCGTGCTCCCTGGCCAGCCTGGTTTGCTCGCGCAGCCAGCGCCAGAGGGCGGCGTCGCTCTCCTGCACGCGCTGCAGATCGTCTTTCATGCCCTGCGCCACCTGCTCCATCTGCGCCTGCAGCTGCTGCAGATCGTCGGCCAGGCGCCGGGGGTTGTCGCGCGCCAGCACACGCACGCCCAGCTCGTGCGACAGGCGCGCCTCCAGCCCGGCCAGCTCCTTGTCCAGCACGCCGACCTGGCGTTGCAGCAGCAGCGACAGCGCGGCCAGGCGGTCCTCGCCCAGGCGGGCGATCGCGCCCTCGTCCACCTGCTCGGCCGCCAGCTGCAGGCGCAAGAGCGCCAGCAGGTCGCCGCGCTCGTGGGCGGTGTTGGCCTGGCTCATCAGCGCCTGCTTGCGCTCGCGCTCGGCCGGGTCGCGCTCGCGGTCGGGATGCAGGGCGCTGGCCAGCTGGCGGTAGATGCTGCGCAAGGTGCCGCGCGCGTCCTGCTGGCGCTCTTGCTCCTGCTGCTGGCGCGCCGTGGGTTTGCGCCTGGCGCGGCGCGCGGCCCGGCGTTCGGCGGTGGCCTCGCGGCGCTCCTGCGCCTGGCGCAGCAGGATCTGCAACAGCTGCTCGGGCGACTGGATCTGGTCCAGGTCCGGCACCTGCGGCGGCTGGCCGGTCCATTCCTCGAACTGCACCAGCAGCGCCTGCAGGCTGGCCTGGCGTTCTTCCGGTGAGGCCGGGGGTGGCCGGTAGGCGTTTTGCAGCGGCTGCCAGGCCCGGCGCCCCGCCTCGTCCTGCGGCGCGGGCACGGACGGCACCAGGGCGCGCAGCAGCGTGCGGATCGCGCGCTGCTGGGGCGCGGTCAGCCCTTGCTCATCCTGCAGGCGTTCGTGCAGGCAGTGGGCCAGGGCCCGCTGCGCCTGGCCGGTGCGCCGGCGCAGGGCGTCCATGCGCTGCAGATGCGGGGCGCGCAGCGTGTCGGCGCTGTGCTGCAGACTCTCCAGCAGGCGCTCCAGGTCGTTCACCCGGGCCAGCAGGCGGTTGTACTTCTGCTGCGCCGGGCTCAGCGGCCGGATGGCGGCCGGCGCCACCTGCAGGCGCACCAGGCCCGCGGGCCCGTCGGCGGCGGTGGGGGCCGCATCTTCAGGACCGGGGGCGGGCGCGGCGGGGTGGGGGCAGGGGTCTGGCATGGGCGGGGACAGGAGCGTGAAGCCGCAGGGGCGGCTGGGGCGCGCCGACCGGCCGGCGGGCCCGGCGCATTGTCCCGCCCCGCCAGCCGGCGCGCCCGCGCTGGCAAAATTGCCCGCTTTGCCAGCCGGTCGCCCCGCCGCCGCTGCCCCCCCTTTCCGCTTCTTTGCCAGGAAACCCGCACGCATGTTCACCGGCATCGTCCAGGCCGTCGCCACCCTCGCCGCCATCGAAGACCGCGCCGGTCTGCGCACCTTCACCATCGCCTTTCCGGAAGGCTTTTGTGAGGGCCTGGCCATCGGCGCCAGCGTGGCCGTCGATGGCGTGTGCCTGACGGTCACGGAGATCGTCTCGCCCGTGCAGGCGCGCTTCGACGTCATGCAGCAGAGTCTGAACGTGACCACGCTGGGGCGCTACGCGCAGGGCGACCGCGTGAACGTGGAGCGCGCGGCCAGGGACGGCGCGGAGATCGGCGGCCACCCGCTGTCGGGCCACATCGATTGCACCGGCCAGCTGGCCAGCGTGCGCGAGTTCGACAACAACCTGGTCTGGCGCGTGAGCGTGCCCGCATCGCACCGGCGCTACATCTTCGCCAAGGGCTACATCGCCATCCACGGCGCCAGCCTCACGGTGGCCGAGGTGGACCGCCAGGAGGGCTGGTTCGAGGTCTGGCTGATCCCCGAGACGCGCCGCGCCACGGTGTTCGAGGGCAAGCGCGCGGGCGACCTGCTGAACATCGAGATCGAGCGCAGCACGCAGGTGGTGGTGGACACGGTGCGCGAGGCGGTGCATGAGCGCCTGGGCGCGCTGGAGCCGGTGCTGCAGGCGCTGTTGGCGGAAAAGGGCCTGTCGCTGGACGACTACCTGCCCCGGCCCGAGCTGCCCGCCGCCCCCCGCGCATGAGCGGCCACGCCGCGCCCCAGCCCCTGGCCGCGCGGCACCTGCCCGGCCTGCTGGCGGTGCAGCGCGCCTGCTATAGCGACGCCTACGTCGAGGCCGCCGAGGTCTATGCCCGCCGCCTGGCCAGCCCCGCCAACTGCTCGCTGGTGCTGGCCACGGCGCAGGGCCGGGTCTGCGCCTACCTGGCGGCCTACCGCTCGCGCCTGGGCCGTGTCACGCCGCTGCACGGCGACTTCGAGGCTGCGGCGCAGCCGGACACGCTGTACCTGCACGACATGGCCGTGCTGCCCGAATGCGCCGGCCAGGGCCTGGCCGGCGCGCTGCTGGCGGCCGTGCTGGCGCAGGCCCGCGCCGCCGGCTTGGCCCACGCCGCGCTGGTGGCCGTGCAGGGCTCGCAGCCGTGGTGGCAGCGGCGCGGCTTTGCCGCCTGCGCCCAGCTGCCCGCCGCCCAGCGCCAGCGCCTGGCCAGCTATGGCGAGCAGGCGGTATACATGACGTCGACGCTCCTGAATAGATAGTTGCAAGTCGTTGACCAGCAAGGGCTGTAGGCCAAAAACACTTCAAATTGCGAGCGATGCCCCGGCCCTCGCCATAATCCGCGCCATGCCCCACCGCTGGAAACCCAACGTCACCGTGGCCGCCATCGTCGAGCGGGATGGCCGCTTTCTGCTGGTCGAGGAAAACACCACGGATGGCTTGAAGCTCAACAATCCCGCCGGCCACCTGGACCCGGGCGAGTCGCCCCAGGACGCCTGCGCGCGCGAGGTGCTGGAAGAGACCGCCCACGACTTCGTGCCCGAGGCGCTGATCGGCGTCTATCTGAACCGCTTCATCAAGACCCGCACCGGCGACGACGTGACCTACATGCGCTTTGCCTTTGCCGGCCGCCTGGGCGCACACCACGCCTGGCGCGCGCTGGACGAGGGCATCGTGCGCACCGTGTGGATGACGGCCGACGAGATCCGCGCCTGCCCCGGGCGCCACCGCAGCCCGCTGCTGCTGCGCTCGCTGGAGGACTACCTGGCCGGCCAGCGCCACCCGTTGTCGCTGGTGCACACCGATGCGTCGGTGCTGCGGGTGGGGGCGACAGCCGCGCAGGCGTCCTGAGCATTCGCAAGGCCTTGGGCCCGCCGGGATAATCGCCCGCCTATGTCCAGCAAGAAGCAGCGCATCGTGGTCGGCCTGTCCGGCGGAGTGGATTCGGCCGTCACGGCGCATCTCTTGAAATCCCAGGGCCATGAGGTGGTCGGCATCTTCATGAAAAACTGGGAGGATGATGACGACAGCGAGCACTGCTCGTCGCGCCAGGACTTCCTGGATGCGGCCAGCGTCGCCGACGTGCTGGGCATCGAGATCGAGCACGTCAACTTCGCCGCCGAGTACAAGGACCGGGTGTTCGCCGAGTTCCTGCGCGAGTACCAGGCCGGGCGCACGCCGAACCCGGACGTCCTGTGCAACGCCGAGATCAAGTTCAAGGCCTTCCTGGACCATGCTTTTGCGCTGGGCGCCGAAAAAATCGCCACCGGCCACTACGCGCGCGTGCGCCACAACCCGGCCACCGGGTTGCACGAGCTGCTCAAGGGCCTGGATGCGTCCAAGGACCAGAGCTACTTTTTGCACCGCCTGAACCAGGCGCAGCTGGCACGCACGCTGTTCCCGGTGGGCGAGCTGGAAAAGACCGAGGTGCGCCGCATCGCCGCCGAGATCGGCCTGCCCAACGCGAAGAAGAAGGACTCCACCGGCATCTGCTTCATCGGCGAGCGGCCGTTCCGCGAATTCCTGAACCGCTACATCAGCCATGCACCCGGCCCCATCCTGGACGAACGCGGCCGCAAGCTGGGCCGCCACGTGGGCCTGTCCTTCTACACCCTGGGCCAGCGCCAGGGCTTGGGAATAGGCGGCGTGAAGGAAAAAGGCGCGCAGCGCGGCGGCGGCGAGCACGCGCCCTGGTTCGTCGCCCGCAAGGAGCTGGACACCAACACCCTGCGCGTGGTGCAGGGCCATGACCACCCCTGGCTGCTGTCGCACCGCCTGGCGGCCCAGGATGCCAGCTGGATCGCCGGCCGGCCACCCGCGCCGGGGCTGTGCGCGGCCAAGACGCGCTATCGCCAGCACGATGCGGCCTGCCGGGTGGAGCGGGCCGACCTGCAGGGCTTCGCGCTGGCTTTCGAGCAGGCGCAATGGGCCGTCACGCCGGGGCAGTCGGCCGTGCTCTACGACGGCGAGGTCTGCCTGGGCGGCGGCGTGATCGCCGCGATCGACCCCGAGGGCTGACCGCCCGGGCGCCGCCCTGCGCTGTCGCCTGCCGGACGGCGGGGGTAGTGAAAACCGCAACGCGCCCCTTCCGCCGCCGCATGAAAATGCTTCACCCGGCGGCACAACAATTTTCACGCTGCGCCGCCGTCGGGCTACCTACAGTCTCAAGCCGCGCGCAAACGGCGGCCGGCCATGCCGGCGGTGCGAAGCGCGCTTTTTTTGGTTCCGACACATCCGTACAACGACAGGGGACAAGGCATATGGCCTGGCAGCAAATCTACGACCCGTTAGGCAACATGGTCATTTCCACCGCGCTGGCTGCCGTGCCAGTGGTGGTCATGCTCGCGGCGCTAGGCTTCTTCCACATCAAGGCGCATATCGCCGCCGGTCTGGGCCTCATCGCCGCGCTGGTGGTGGCCATCTTCGTCTATGGCATGCCGGCGGACATGGCCGGGCGGGCCGCATTGTTCGGCGGCTTCACGGGCCTCTTGCCCATCGGCTGGATCGTGCTGAACATCATCTTCCTGCACCAGCTGACCGAGCAGAACGGCAGCTTCGCTGTGCTGCAGGATTCGCTCTCGGGCATCACGCAGGACCGGCGTATCCAGCTGCTCCTGATCGCGTTTTGCTTCGGCGCCTTCTTCGAGGGCGCGGCGGGCTTCGGCACTCCGGTGGCGGTGACCGCGGCCATCCTGATCGGCCTGGGCTTTTCGCCGCTGGCGGCCTCGGGCCTGTCCCTGATCGCCAATACCGCGCCGGTGGCCTTCGGCGCCCTGGGCACGCCGGTCATCACGCTGGCCAAGGTGCACGGCTACGACCTGATGGAGGTCACCGCCATGATCGGCCGCCAGTTGCCTGTGTTCTCGATGATCGTGCCGTTCTGGCTGATCTGGGCCTTCGCCGGGCGCAAGGGCATGATGGAAATCTGGCCGGCCATCCTGGTCACCGGCCTGTCGTTCGCCATTCCGCAGTACCTGGTGTCCAACTTCATCGGACCAGAGCTGGTGGACATCATCGCCGCCATCGTCTCCATGGCCTGCCTGGTGGGCTTTCTTCGCGTGTGGCAGCCCAAAAAGGTCTGGACCTCGCCCTCGCTGCGCGGCAACGACGTGAGCGCTGCCGAGGCCAAGCCGCCCAAGCCCGTCACCCAGCACAGCACCCAGGCGCTGATCGCCGCCTGGACGCCCTGGGTCATCCTGTCGGTGTTCGTCTTCATCTGGGGCCTGCCTTCGGTCAAGGCCTGGATGAACGGCATCTTCGCGCCCGCCTTCCCCATGGAAGGGCTGCACAACCTGGTCGAGAAGGTGCCGCCCGTGGTGCCCCAGCCGACCAAGGAAGGCGCCGTCTACACGCTGAACCTGCTGTCGGCGACCGGCACCGGCATCCTGCTGTCGGCCATCGTGAGCGCGCTGGTCATGAAGTACAACCCGGTGGCCATCGTGCGCACCTTCTTCAAGACGCTGTGGCTGGTGAAGTATTCGCTGCTGACCATCGTGCTGATGCTGGCCCTGGGCACGCTCACGCGCTACTCGGGCACCGACACCACGCTGGGCCTGGCATTTGCCAACACCGGCGTGCTGTACCCGTTCTTTGGCACGCTGATGGGCTGGCTGGGCGTGGCACTCACCGGCTCGGACACGGCCTCCAACGTGCTGTTCGGCGGCATGCAGAAGGTGGCGGCCGAGCAGCTGGGCCTGTCGCCCAACCTGATGGGCGCGGCCAACAGCTCGGGCGGCGTGATGGGCAAGATGATCGACGCGCAGTCCATCGTCGTGGCCTCGACCGCCACGCGCTGGTTCAACCGCGAAGGCGACATCCTGCGCTATGTGTTCTTCCACTCGATCGCGCTGGCCTGCCTGGTGGGCTTGTACGTGACGCTGCAAGCCTATGTCTGGCCGTTCTCGCTGACCGTGGTGCATTGACCACGGCGGCGACCTGCCGGCACTGAACTGCACGAGCCACGGGCGCCTTCGGTGTCCGTGGCTTTTCTGCTTTTGGCAATGTGCAAATAAGTGTCTTCAATTGAAAGTCTTTATTGTTATCGCTGCTTGGTTAGGTAGAGTCACCGTCTGATTTGGTTTTTCCGCAAAAGCGGTTAAAACGGCCCCGAACCTCCAACAGCAGAGCAGCAGCCATGCCTTCACCCGCCCCGCAACAAAGCGGCAGCTACCCCATCGATGCCACCTACGCCCGGCGCCTGCAGTGCACGCGCCAGTGGCGCGGCTTCCTGGCCGCACTGGGGCAGGAATTCGCCGAGGCGTTGCCGCCCGGAGAGCTGCATGCCCTGATGGCGCGCATCGGCACGCGCTTTGCCGTGCAGCAGAACCTGGGCAACTGCGAGACCATCGCTGCGCTGCAGGACGCCATGAACCAGGTCTGGGAAGGGCTGGACTGGGGCTTTGCCGAACTGGCCCAGACCCCGGCAGGCATGGAAGTGCATCACCGCTTCTCTCCCCTGGCAGCAGCCTTCGGCAACAGCGAGGAGGGCTGGGCTACCGGCTTCCTGCAAGGGGTCTACCAGCAATGGTTCGAGGCTGCCGGCGCCGGCGGCCTGCGGGTGCAGGTCACCGCGCCGCTGGATACGCTGGGCAGCGCCCGCCTGCGTCTGGCCACTGCCTGAACACGCCATGGCCGGACAACAGCCCAAGGACATCGTTCACCTCTACCAGGAGTTCGGCGGCCGTCCCGACTCCTACCAGGAGCTGACCCGCACCCGGGCGGCCGAGCAGGCGCGCGAGCGCTGGCCACTGATCTCCCGCCTGGAAGAGCTGCCACCCGGCGCGGCCGTGCCGCCGGTGCGGCCCGACGAGCCGGCCGGCGACGCCCAGCTGGATTGGCGCGCGGCCCCGGTGCCGGCGCTGCGCCCCCCGCAGGAGCGCGTCGAGCCGGGCGGCCCCTGGCCGGCCCTGGGGGCGGGCCCTGTGCCGGCCGCCTGCGACGCGCCCCGGCTGGCGGCTGCACCAGCACCGCTGCCCTGGCTGCCGCATGGTCCGTCCGGCGCGGCGCCAGCGCCGAAGCCCCCGCAACCACCTTTGCCGTCGCCGTCGCCGTCACCAGCGCCAGCGCCAGCGCCAGCGCCAGCGGCTCTGCCCTGGGCGCGCAGTGAAAGCCCGCCGCCTCACCGAAGCGTCCCGCCCTCCGGGCCAGCCCCGGCTCCCGCGCGACACCGGCAGGACGCAGCGGCACCACAGCCGACGCCCTCGCCGCTGTTTCGCCCGCCTGAGCCCCAGGCGCAAGAGCCTGCTGCGGCCCGTCCGGCAGCCGGGCAGGCGGCAACGAACCCGCTGTTCGCCTCCCCGCCCGCCGCGGCCCGGCAGGCTCCGGCCGCCAGGCCCGCGCCACCTGCGCCGCCCGCCCGTCCCTGGCAGGCGCCGGAGCCCGGGCCTGCCGCCACGGCCAGGCCGGAGGCAACGCCCGCTCCCGCATCCAGCTCCGGCTTCGACCCCGCATCGCAGCCCAGCGGTCTGCGGGGCGCATCCCCGCTGGCGCGGCTGGCGCAGAGAGTGGCACAGCCGGCCCCGGATACTCGTCCGGCGGGCCTGCAGTCCTTCTTCGCCCGGCTGACGGGTCATGAGCGCCCATGAAGATCCTGGCCGTCGCTTCCGCCAAAGGAGGGGTGGGCAAGACCACCGTCACCGAAAGCCTGGCCGTCGCGCTGTCGCGCCTGACGCACCGCACCGTGCTGGCCGTGGACCTGGACCCGCAGAATGCCTTGGCACTGCACCTGGGGGTGGACCCGCAGGAGCTGCGCGGCCTGTCGCGCTCGAGCCTGGCGGGCCAGGACTGGCGCGCCGTGTGCTTCGAGCGCCATGAGGGCGTTTATGCCCTGCCGTTTGGCGTGGTGACCGAGGAAGACCGCACGACGCTGGAGGCGCAGATCGCCGCCGAGCCGCGCTGGCTGGCACAGCAGCTGCACGCGCTCGACCTGCCGGACGACGCGCTGGTATTGCTGGACACGCCGCCCGGCCCCTCGGTGTATGGCCAGCAGGCGCTCAGCACCGCGCAGTGGGTGGTGGTGGTGATGCTGGCGGACGCGGCGTCCTACGCCACCATGCCGCTCATGCAGCGCATGGTGCAGACCTACTGCACGCCCCGGCCCGAATTCGCCGGCGCGTTTTACCTGCTCAACCAGCTCAACTCCGCGCGCCAGCTCTCGCAGGACATCCTGCGCGTGCTGCGCGAGTCGGTGGGCGACAGCTACCTGGGCGCCATCCACGCCGACGAGGCCGTGCCCGAGGCACTGGCGCTGGGCCAGAGCGTGCTCGACCACGGGCCCTACAGCCAGGCACGCCACGACATCATGGCCCTCGCCTCTGCCCTGGCCGAGCGCATGCAGGTGCTGCCCGCCGCGCATCACCCGGGGCGAGGCAGCCAGTGACCACCGACAACCGCACCGCCGCCGACGAGGTCGCCGACCTCGACCCGAACAGTTTCCAGGCCCGCTGGCGCCGCGCCGTGCATCGCCTGGCCGACGCGCCGCTGTGGCACCACCCGCTGGCCCGCCTGGTGGCGGTGGTGCTGTCGGCGCTGCTACTGTCCATCGTGGTCAGCGTGCCGCTGGACCTGACGGGGCAGCTGCTGTTCTCTGCGGGCAGTTTCGCTGGCGCCCTGCTGCTCAACCGCACGCCGGGGCGGCTGACCACACTGGCCATGATCGTGCTGTCGATCACCGCCTCCACGCGCTACATGTACTGGCGCGTAACCGAGACCACGGGGTTCACCAACATCGTCGACGGCTTCTTCGGCTTCGGCCTGGTGGCGGCCGAGCTCTACGCCTTCCTGGTGCTGCTGATCGGCTACTTCCAGACGGCCTGGCCGCTGCAGCGCAAACCCGTGCCCCTGCCGGCCGACACGCAGACGTGGCCCAGCGTGGATGTCTTCATCCCGACCTACAACGAGCCGCTGGACGTGGTCAAGCAGACGGTGTTTTCGGCCATGCAGATGGACTGGCCGGCCGATCGCCTGCACGTGTACGTGCTCGACGATGGGCGGCGTGCCGAATTCCGGGCCTTCTGCGAAGCCCTGGGGGTGGGCTACCTCACGCGCAGCGACAACGACCACGCCAAGGCGGGCAACATCAATGCGGCGCTGGCCGTCACCAGTTCGGAATACGTTGCCATCTTCGACTGCGACCACATCCCCACGCGCTCCTTCCTGCAAGTGTGCATGGGCTGGTTCCTGCGCGACCCGCAGCTGGCCATGCTGCAGACGCCGCACCACTTCTTCTCGCCCGACCCGTTCGAGAAGAACCTGGATACCTTCCACGCCATGCCCAACGAGGGCGAGCTGTTCTACGGCGTGGTGCAGGACGGCAACGACCTATGGAACGCCTCGTTTTTCTGCGGCTCGTGCGCCGTCATCCGGCGCGGCCCACTGCTGGAGGTGGGCGGCGTGGCGGTGGAGACCGTGACCGAGGACGCGCACACCGCGCTCAAGCTCAGCCGCCTGGGCTACAACACCGCCTACCTGGAGCTGCCCCAGGCGGCCGGCCTGGCCACCGAGAGCCTGTCGGCCCACGTGGGCCAGCGCATCCGCTGGGCGCGCGGCATGGCGCAGATCTTCCGTGTGGACAACCCGTTGCTGGGCAAGGGCCTGAACTGGGGCCAGCGCCTGTGCTACCTCAACGCCATGCTGCACTTCTTCAACGGCCTGCCGCGGCTGGTGTTCCTGACGGCGCCGCTGGCCTACCTGTTCTTCGGCGCGCACGTGTTCCAGGCCACGGCGATGTTGATCACCGCCTACGCCCTGCCGCACCTGGCGCACGCCAGCATCACCAACTCGCGCATCCAGGGGCGTTTTCGCTACTCGTTCTGGAATGAGGTCTACGAGTCGGTGCTGGCCTGGTACATCATGCGCCCGGTCATGCTGGCCGTGCTCAACCCCAAGCTGGGCAAATTCAACGTCACGGCCAAGGGCGGCGTCATCGAGCGCTCCTACTTTGATTGGTCCATCGCCAGGCCCTACCTGGTGCTGCTGCTCATCAACCTGCTGGGTTTCGCCGTGGGCATAGGGCGGCTGCTGGTGGCGCCCAGCAGCGAGGTCGTCACCACGGTGCTCATCAACATGCTCTGGACGCTCTACAACATCGTCCTGGCCAGCGCCAGCCTGGCCGTGGCCAGCGAGACGCGCCAGGTGCGCAGCACGCCGCGCGTGGCCACCGTGATGCCGGCGGCGCTGCGCTTTGCCGACGGGCGCACGCTGATGTGCGAGACCGATGACTTCTCGCAAGGCGGCGTGGGCCTGCAGGTGCCGCCAGACTTTTCCCTGCCGCTGGGCACGGCGGTGCAGGTGTCGCTGATGCGCTCACAGGAGGAGGGCACTTTCCCGGCCCACGTCACCTTCAGCGCGCGCGGGCGCATCGGCCTGGCCTTTGCCGAGCTGAACCTGCAGCAGCAGGCCGACCTCACGCGCCTGACGTTCGCGCGCGCCGACGCCTGGCTCGACTTCTGGGGCAACCGCCGGCGCGACAAGCCCCTGCGCTCGCTCAGGAGCGTGATGCGCGTCGGGTTGCGCGGTCTGCGCCAGGTGGTGGGCAACCTGGGCAACATCGTGCGCGGACGCCGCGAGCTGCTCGACCCGCAGGAAGAATTCAGGAAGACCAAACCCTCGCAAATCACCATGAAAACGGAGAAAACCGCATGACCGCCGCTTCCATGGCACGCCCGGCTGCGCCGGCACTGCTGCTGGCGGCCCTGCTGGCCATGGCGGCGCCGGCCTCTGCCCAGGGCGCGCCCACGCCCCGCGCGCTGCCGGCGGCGCAGGCCGAGGGCCAGCTGCCCGGCCAGACCCAGGGCGCACCGGGGCGCAGCTACAAGGTCACCTTCCGCCAGCTCGGCGCGGTCTTTCCGATGCAACTGCACGGCGTGCAGGGCTCCAGCGGCGTGCAGTTCGGTGTGCGCAGCGACGAGGTCGTCACTGGCGCGCGCCTGCACCTGAACTACGCCTATTCGCCCGCGCTGATCCCCTCGCTGTCGCACATCCGGGTGCTGGTCAACGAGCAGGTGGTGGCCACCATCCCGGTACCCAACGAGCAGGGCGGGCAGAACCTGCAGCGTGTGATCGACATCCCGCCCCGGGTCATCGGTGAGTTCAACCGGCTCAACATCGAGCTGATTGGCCACTACACCATGGAGTGCGAGGACCCCGCTCACTCCAGCCTGTGGGCCAACGTCGGCAACGACAGCGTGCTGGAGCTGGCTGTCAATCCGCTGGCCCTGCCCAACGACCTGGCCTTTCTGCCCGAGCCTTTCTTTGACCGGCGCGACGCCCGCCAGCTGGTCATGCCCATCGTCTTCGCCCGCCCGCCCGACGCCGCGCAGCTGGAGGCCGCGGGCACCGTGTCCTCGTGGTTCGGGGCACTGGCAGGCTTTCGCGGGGCGAGCTTTCCGACCTCGATCGGGCAGCTGCCCCTGCGCGGCCATGCCGTGGTGCTGGCGCTTGGAACGGGCGTGCAGGAGCTGGGTGGCCTGGGCCTGCCGACCCCGACGGGCCCCACCATCACCATGGCCACCCACCCGTCGGACCCGGCCTCCAAGGTGCTGGTCATCAGCGGCCGCGACGCGGCCGAGCTCAAGCGCGCTGCGGCCTCGCTCGCCCTGGGCTCGGCAGCACTGTCGGGGCCGTCGGCCACCATTGCCGCCTTCAAGGACACCGAGCCGCGCCAGCCCTACGACGCGCCCAACTGGCTCTCACGCGAGCGGCCGGTCAAGTTCGGCGAGCTGGTCGATGCCGACATGCTCAGCGTCTCCGGCTATTCGCCCGACCTGATCCGGGTCAACTTTCAGGTGCCACCAGACCTGTTCGGCTGGCGCAAGCGCGACATCCCCGTGCGCCTCAAATACCGCTACACGGCGCGGCCGGCGGCGGACAAGTCGACGCTCAACATCAACGTCAACCAGCAGTTCCTGCGCTCGCTGCCGCTGCGCGCGATAAGCCATGCCAAGCCCAGCCGCATCGAAGGCTGGCTCAACCAGGCCTTGCCCGCGGGCGACCTGCTGCCGGCCGAAGACCTGTTCAAGGTGCCACTGTTCAAGTTGACGGCGCGCAACCAGCTGCAGTTCCACTACTACCACGACGTCGTCAAGGAGGGCGCCTGCAAAGACGTGCTGCTGGACAACGTGCGCGGCACCGTGGAGCCCGATTCGACCATCGACATCACGGGCTTTTCGCACTTCATGGCGATGCCCGACCTGGCGGCCTTCGCCAACAGCGGATTTCCGTTCTCGCGCCTGGCCGACCTGTCGCAGACGGCCGTGGTGCTGCCGGCGCGGCCCGAGGCGGCCGACTACAGTGCCTACCTCTTGCTCATGGGCCTGATGGGCAACGTCACCGGCTACCCGGCGCATGCCGCCACGGTGGCGCTGGGCACCGAGCTGCTGCCCCAGCTGGCCGACAAGGACCTGCTGGTGCTGGCCACCGGCGGCAACGTCCAGTTGCTCACCCAGTGGGCCGACCGCCTGCCGTTCAGCCTGAAGGAAGGCGCCAAGGGCTTCCGGCTGTCCGACTATGCGTCGCACCTGTTCAACTGGTTCGATCCGGACGAGCGCGACCGGGTACGCCGCGCGCGCAGCGAGATCGTCTTCTCCAGCAGCAGCAGTGATGCCGTGATCGCCGGTCTGGAATCGCCCTACCAGAAGGGCCGCAGCGTGGTGCTGCTGGCCAGCCACCAGGCGGCGGGGCTGCAGCAGGCGATGGACGCGCTGCTGGACCCGGACCTGCTCAAGCGCATCCAGGGTAGCGCGGCCGTGGTGCGCGGCAAGCAGGTCAGCAGCCTGCTGGCCGAGCCGGCGTACTACGTTGGCCGGCTCGACCCGTTCACCTACGTGCAATGGTGGCTGTCGCGCAACCCGTTGAGCATGGTGCTGCTGGGGGTGACGGGTGCCTTGCTGGTCGGCTTCCTGCTTTACATTGCGCTGCGTGCCCGCGCCCGTGCCCGGCTGCGCATGCAGCACAAGTGAAGCGTCGGCCTGCGCCCGGGCCGGGCGGCACATGGCTTGCGAAAGGCGTCTTCTCCATGTTCTCCAGACCTGACACTCCCGCAGGCGGCGCGCCGCGGCGCCGTCGGCGTGCCCTGGCTGCGCTGCTGGCCGGCATGCTGGCGCTGCCGGCCGCGCAAGCCGCCCCTGGCTGCGCCGCCGCGTCCTGGCCGCTGTGGGAGCGCTTCGCCCAGCGCTTCATGCAGGCCGACGGCCGGGTGATCGACTACAGCGTCTCGCAGCAGCATTCGACCTCCGAAGGGCAGTCCTACGCCATGTTCTTCGCCCTGGTGGCGCACGACCGCGCACGCTTCGACAAGCTGTGGAGCTGGAGCGTCGCCAACCTGGCGGGCGGCGACATCGGCGCGCGCCTGCCGGCCTGGCAGTGGGGCAAGAAGACCGACGGCAGCTGGGGCGTGGTGGACCCCAACCCGGCCTCCGACGCCAACCTCTGGTTCGTCTACGCGCTGGCCGAGGCCGGCCGACTGTGGTCCGAGCCGCGCTATACCCAGGCCGCCAGGACACTGCTGGCGCAGGTGGCCGAAAAGGAAGTGGCCGACCTGCCGGGCCTGGGGCCCACGCTGCTGCCCGCGCCCTCGGGCTTCGTGCTCAAGGAGCGCATTTGGCGCCTCAACCCGAGCTACCTGCCCGTGCCCCTGGTGCGTGCGCTGGAGCGCCTCGACCCGCAGGGTCCCTGGAAGGCTGTTGCCGCCAGCCATGCCCGCATGCTGGCCGAGACCACGCCGCATGGCTTCGCGGCCGACTGGGTGGCCTGGGAGGTGCCCGAGGGCGGTGGCAAGGGCGCCTTCGTCACCGACCCGGAAAAGGGCGATATCGGCAGCTACGACGCCATCCGTACCTACCTTTGGGCCGGCATGACTCCGCGGGCCGACCCGCTCGCGCCCCTGCTGCGCCAGCAGCTGTCGGGCATGGCAACGGCGCTGCAGAGCGTGCCGCTGCCGCCCGAGCGGGTGCGCACGGCCAGCGGTGAGGTCGAGGGCGCGGCGCCGGTGGGCTTTTCCGCCGCGCTGCTGCCCTACCTGCAGTCGCTGGGACTGTCGAGCGCCCTGGAGGCGCAGCGCCAGCGCGTGCGCACCCTGCTGCTGGAGGCGCCGCCCGAGACACCCGCCCGCTACTACGATCAGGTGCTGGGCCTGTTCGGCACGGGCTACATGGAACAACGCTATCAATTCCTGCCCACGGGCAGGGTGCAATTACGCTGGGAAAAGGCATGTCCTTCGCAAAAGAGCCAAAACGCCGCCGCCACCGACAGACACTGATCCTGGGGCTGGCGGCCGCGCTGAGCACCTCTCCTGCCCTGGCGCAGGAGCAGGACGCCGCCATCAAGACCCTGATCGAACAGGGTCAGTACTGGCAGTCGCGCGGCGACGCCCAGCGCGCGGCCGACGCCTGGCAGAAGCTGCTGCGCGTGCAGCCGCGCCAGCCCGAGGCGCTCTACGGCATGGCCCGCGCCCTGATGGCCGAGCAGCGTCTGGAGGAAGCCCAGCGCTACCTTGAACAGCTGCGCCAGGCCCACCCTGGCCACCGTCTGGGCGAGCGGCTGGCGCAAGAGCTCAACGTGCAGCGCAACAGCGCGCAGATCCAGCAGGCGCGCAACCTGGCGCGCGCCGGCCAGGCCGAGCAGGCCATGGAGAACTACCAGGCGGCGCTGGGCGAGCAGCAGCCCACCGGGCCTCTGGCGCTGGAGTACTACCAGACGCTGGGCGGTACCTCGGGGGGCTGGGAGCCAGCGCGCCGCGGACTGGAGCGGCTCGCGCGCGAGTCGCCCGACGATCCCAAGATCTCTCTGGCGCTGGCCCAGCATTTGACCTACCGCGAGTCCACCCGGCGCGAAGGCATCGCCCAGCTGGCGCGGCTGGCTGGCCACCCGGATGTCGGCAAGGCCGCCACCGAGGGCTGGCGCAAGGCACTGGCCTGGACGGGCTCGCGCGCCTCGGACATCCCGCTCTACCAGGCCTTCCTGCAGGCCAACCCGGGCGACGAGGCGGTGGCCGCGCGGCTGCGCGAGATCCAGGCGCGCCAGCGCACGGCCCGCGCCGAGGCGGCGGCCGCGCGCGACCCGCTGCGCGAGCGCAGCACCGAGGGCTTCAAGGCGCTCGACGAGGGCGACCTGGAGGCGGCCGAGGCGCAGTTTCGCAGCGTGCTGGAGGCGCGCCCGAATGACGCCGATGCGCTGGGCGGCCTGGGCGTGCTGCGCCTGCGCCAGGAGGAATTCAGCCAGGCCCGCAGCTACCTGGAGCGCGCCAGCCGCCAGGGCTCGCCCGCGCGCTGGAAGCAGGCCCTCGCCAGCGCCACCTACTGGTCGCTGCTGGAGCAGGCGCGCAGCGCCCGCGACGCGGGCGACCTCGCCAGTGCCCGCCAGCTACTCGAACAGGCCGTGCGCCTGGACCCCAAGGAGATCACCGGCGAGAACGATCTGGCCGACGTGCTGGCCGAGTCGGGCCAGCTCGAAGCGGCCGAGGCGGGCTACCGGCGCGTGCTCGCACGCCAGGGCGACAACCCCGATGCCCTGCGCGGCCTGGTGGGTGTGCTGGCCCAGACCGGCAAGGCGTCCGAGGCGCTGGCCCTGGTCGAGCGCCTCACGCCCAGCCAGCAGGAGAAGGTGGGCGCGCTCGGGCGCCTGCGCGCCACCCAGGCCATGGGCCAGGCGCGCGCCGCCGCTGCGCGGGGCGACGACAACGCCGCGCGCCTGGCGCTGGAGGACGCGCTGCTCAACGACCCGGGCAACCCCTGGGTGCGGCTGGACCTGGCGCGCCTGTACCTGAAGATGGGCGCCATGGCCGAGGCGCGCGGCGTGATGGACGGGCTGCTGGTGTCCAACCCGCACATGCCCGAGGCGCTGTACGCCAGCGCACTGCTGGCCTCGGAGGCGGGCGACTGGGCCGGCGCCCTGAACACGCTCGAGCGCATCCCCGAGCAGAACCGCACGCGCGACATCGCCGCGCTGCAAAAGCGCGTCTGGGTGCACGTGCAGGCCGACGCTGCCGCGTCGCTGGCGCGCCAGGGCCGCCTGCCGCAGGCGCAGGCGCTGCTCGCGCAGGCCGAGCCCTTCGTCGGCCAGGATGCGGAGCTGCTGGGTACGGTGGCACTGGCCTGGGCCGATGCCGGCGACCCCACCCGGGCGCTGGCCATGGTGCGCGACATGCTGGCGCGCTCGCCCCGCCCGAGCACGGGGCTGCGCCTGCAGTACGCCGCCGCCCTGCTCAAGACCCAGCAGGACGTGGAGCTGGCCGGCATCCTGCGCCAGCTGCAGGACACGCCCATGACGGCGCAGGAGCGGCGCAGCTTCGAAGACCTGCGCGTGGGCTACATCCTGCGCCAGGCCGATGCGCTGCGCGCCGCCGGCGACTTGGCCGGCGCCTATGACGTGCTCGCGCCGCTGCTGGCCGAGCGACCGCGCGATCCGGACGTGGTCGGCGCGCTGGCGCGCATGTACGCCGACCATGGCGACCACGCCCAGGCCCTGGGCCTGTACCAGCGCCTGCTGGAGAAGGACCCACGCAACACCCGCCTGCTGCTGGCCGCCGCCAACACCGCCACCGGCGCCAGGGACCTGGCCTATGCCGAATCGGCGGTGCAGATCGCGCTGCAGCTGGCGCCGCAGGACCCGGAGGTGCTCACCGCCGCCGGCCGCGTCTACCGCGCCAAGGGCCAGGCCAGCAAGGCCGGGCAGTATTTCGCCGCCGCCGTCGAGGCCGAGAACCGCCAGCGCGCCCAGCTGCTGGCCACCACGGGGCAGGGCGGGAGCGCTTACGCCGCGCCCGGGGCGCCGGGCGGCAACCCGTTCCGGCGCGGCGCGGCGCAGCCGGTGTGGGGCGCGGCCGCCCCGCTGCCCGGACTTGCTGCCGCCCCCCCGGCCTATCTGCCCGCGGGCTATGCCGTGGCGGCAGCGGCGCCGGCGGCCCTGCCCGGGCCGCAGCCGTTCATCCCGCAGCCGGCCGGGGCCGCACGGTTTCCGGTGCAGCAGCCTGCGCTGGCGCCGGCCACGCCGGCCAGTTATTACGGCAGCGCCGATACCTCAGCGCCCGCCTCTGGCCAGGCCGCCCGCGCTCCCGCCAGTCCGGCCCCTGTTCCGCGCGCTGCGGCCGGCCAGCCGGCGCAGCGCACGCCGGCCTCGGGCTCCGCTTCCGGTGCTGCCCCCGGCGGGCGCGCAGCCATGCCCATGGCCGCCGCCAGCACGCCCACTGCCGCGCCGGCCATGCTCGCCAACGGCGGGCTGATGACGCCGACTGCCGCGCGCTCCATGGCGGCGCCCGTGGCCGGCCAGGTGCCGGCTGTTCCCATGGCGCCTCAGGGTGTGGGGCCGGTGGGGTATCTGCCGCCCCCCGCCGGCTATGGCGTGGCGCAGGCCGCACCCGCAGCGTCCTCGCCCTGGATGGGGCAGGGCGCCGCGGCGTCCGCCTTGCCCGGCGCACCGGCGCGCCCGCGCAGCGCACTCGACGAGCTGGCCGAACTGCAGGAAGGCCGCACCAGCATGCTCTCGGTGGGCGTGGTCGGCCGGGCGCGCCAGGGCGAGAGCGGCCTGAGCCGCCTGACCGACCTGCAGGCGCCGGTAGAGCTGAAGTTCCCCGCCGGCGACGGCATGATGGCCGTGCGCGTGACGCCCACCGGCGTGGGTGCGGGCAGTCCCGACACCAGCTACGGCACGCTCAGCCGCTTTGGCGCGGGCCCGGCCACGGCGCTGGACATGCCCGAGCGCTCGCCCGGCTCTCAAAAGGACAGCGGCGTGGGCCTGGGCGTGGGATATGAGACCGGCAACTTGGCCGTGGACGTGGGTTCGCTGCCGCTCGGGTTCCAGCAGACGGACGTCATGGGCGGCGTGCGCTACCGCATGAACCTGTCCGAGCAGATCAGCCTGACGGGCGACCTGTCGCGCCGGCCGGTCACCGACAGCGTGCTGTCGTTCGCCGGCGCACGCGACGCGCGCACCGGCGAGCGCTGGGGCGCCGTCTCGGCCAATGGCGCACGGCTGGACCTGACCTGGGACGACGGCGAGTTCGGCGCCTACGCCGTGGGCGCGGCGCACGCGCTGCAGGGCCGCAACGTGCAGAGCAACAGCCGCCTGGAACTGGGCGGTGGCATGTACTGGCGCATCCACCGCGCGAGCGACTCGGTTTTCACCGCCGGGCTGAACGTCACGGGCATGAGCTACAACAAAAACCTGCGTTACTTCACCTATGGCCATGGCGGCTATTTCAGTCCGCAGCAGTTCCTGGCCATGAGCGTGCCGTTCGACTGGGCACAGCGCACCGGCCGGCTGAGCTACCAGATCAAGGGCGCCCTGGGTGTGCAGTATTTCAAGGAGGACGCCTCGCCCTACTTCCCGACCAGCCGCGCGCGCCAGGCGGCCGCCGCCCAGGCCGCCAGCGACGCCGAGGCCTTCGGAGAGGTGGGCGCCAGCACCAACGCCATCTACCCCGGCCAGAGCAAGACCGGCCTGGGCTACAACCTGGGCGTGGCGATGGAGTACCAGCTGCATCCGCAACTGTTCCTGGGCGGCCAGCTGGCGCTGGACAATGCACGCAACTACCGCCAGTTCACGGGCGGGCTGTACGTGCGCTACGCGTTGCAGCCCTACAGCGGGCGCCAGGCGCTCCCGGTAGCGCCATTGAAGTCGCCTTACGCCTTTTGAGCCGGCGAGGCCGGCGGGCCATGCTCCTGTGCGAAGCGGTGTGTGCAGCGGTCCCCGGAACGGCCAGGGGACGCAAAGGCAGCGGAGCCGCCAGAGGCAGATGCTTGAGTCCCGTGGCCTTCTTCCACCCTGAAATGGTTCGCTGCTACCAAACCTTCTCTCACTTCATCACGTCTCCGAGACACAGGTATTTCATCTCCAGGTACTCATCCATGCCATGGGTCGAGCCTTCGCGGCCGAGACCAGACTGCTTGATACCCCCAAAAGGGACGTGCTCGGTCGAGATGATGCCTGTATTGATGCCGACCATGCCGCATTCCAACCCCTCGGAGACGCGCGTGATGCGGCCTATGTCACGTGCGTAGAAGTAACTAGCGAGGCCAAATTCGGTGGCATTGGCGGCTGCAATCACCTCCTGTTCGGTCTTGAAGCGAAAGACCGGCGCGAGCGGGCCGAAAGTCTCCTCGCGTGCCACCAGCATGCCGGCGTCTGCATCAGCGACCACGGTGGGTTCGAAAAACTGGCCGTCCAGCCTATTACCGCCAGTAACGACGCGCCCTCCCTTGTGCACGGCGTCGCGCACGTGCTCCTCGACCTTGCGCAAGGCGCTGGGCTCAATCAAGGGGCCTACGGTGACGCCATCCTCGAAGCCGTTGCCGACTTTCATTGCCCCGACGCGCGATGCCAGCTTCTCGACGAAAGCGTCGTAAACGCCATCCTGCACGTACAGGCGGTTGGTGCACACACAGGTCTGGCCTGCGTTGCGATACTTGCTCGCCAGTGCGCCTTCGACGGCGGAGTCGAGATCCGCATCGTCGAAGACGATGAAGGGTGCATTGCCGCCCAGCTCCAGTGACAGCTTCTTGACCGTCGGCGCGCATTGCGCCATCAGGATGCGACCGACTTCGGTCGAACCGGTGAACGACAGGTGGCGTACCGCGTCGCTCCTGCACAGCTCTTGGCCGATGGCCTTCGCATCCAGGCCCGTAATGACGTTCATGACACCGGCCGGCAGGCCTGCGCGCTGGGCCAGTTCAGCCGCAGCCAACGCGGTCAGCGGCGTCAGCTCGGCCGGTTTGATCACGACCGGACAGCCAGCAGCCAGCGCCGGCGCCACCTTGCGGGTGATCATGGCGAGCGGGAAGTTCCAGGGCGTGATGGCGGCGCAGACACCGATGGGTTGGCGGATCACACTGACACGCTTGTTGCGATCAAAGGTGGGCAGCGTCTCACCGTGAATACGCTTGGCCTCCTCGGCAAACCATTCGACGAAACTTGCGCCATAGGCCACCTCGCCGCGCGCTTCCGCCAGCGGCTTGCCTTGCTCGGCGGTCATCATGCGTGCAAGGTCTTCCTGGTGGTCCATCAGCAGTTGGAACCAATCCATCAGGACCCGGTGGCGCTGTTTGGCCGTGAACTCGCGCCACATCGGCCAGGCGGCATGGGCCGCCTCGATGGCGGCGCGAGTTTCCTGTGCTCCCAGGTCAGCCACGTCGGCCAGCTTCTGGCCAGTGGCTGGATCACGCACATCGAAGCGTCGATGTCCCTGGACCCACTTCCCATCGATCAGGCTGTCGGTCTTGAACAAGCTCGGGTCCTGCAGCGAAGCGAGCGGCGAGAGGGAAGGGTGCATGGTGTGTCTCCGTAATTAGATGAAATGAAAAACGTCTTGGCGCCCTGCCATGGCGCTCAGGAGGCCCGCTGCTGCGAGGAATCAGGCGGTGATCTGCCTGCCGGCAACCACCTGATGGAACCGGATGACCGTGCATGTCTGTCCCGGATGCCGGAAGGCCGGGCGCGAACTGCGGGGCGGGCGCCGCCTTCCTCACGCCGAAACCGACTCGGCGTCTGGCAGTGGGGCGTCGGGCAACGAGGTGTGGAACAGCGGGACGCGAGGCAGAGAGACCGGGGGGTGTTGATGCCAAGCGCTGCGCAACGTCGAGAACCCCCCCAACCGCTCGGTCAGGCGATCAGCGAGCTGGCGCACCGCAAGCCCAGCCTGCTGTTCCAGCTGCGGATTGACCTCATTCGCAAGAATGCTCACTGCCACACCCGCCACTGCTTCCGGACTGTGGGAGTCGAATACCGGAGCACCGAAGCAATACATGCCCTCGCGCACCCCCTCTCGATCGATCGAATAGCCGCGTTGACGGATTTTCGGAAGCTCGGCCATCAGTTCTTCCAGGCTGGTCAGACCCTTGCGTGTCAGCGGCGAGGGCCATGGAGACTGGGTTGGATCCAAGAGCCTGTACACACTCTGGTCCGGTAGCGTGCTCAATATCGCCAAACCGGTTGCCGTATAGACAGCCGGGATTCTGTTACCGGTTTTGAAAATGAAACCCAAGGGGCGATTGCCGTTTCTGCAGGCGATATAGACCACTTCCCGGCCATCCCTTACGGAAAGGGTGATGGTTTCGTCGGGGAGGACGCGCATTTCATCCCAGGAAGCAAAAAATTCCTGGGTGATATCGATCCGCGCGAGAAATGCATTGGCCCATACCACCACATGAGGGCCGAGTGACAGCAGGCCACTGTCCAGGCGCGTCAACAGATTGAGCTGCACCAGCGTGTTGCACAGACCGTGCAGGCTGCTTTTGGGCAACTGCAAGAGTTTCGCCAGCTCGGTGAACGACAGCGGCCCTCCAGCATGTGCGATGCAGTCGAGGATGGCGGCTGCCCTGCCTACGGCCGGTGACGGAAGTTTGTCTCCCATGGGACACCTCTCAGGTTGTGTAAGACGCAATTGAACGAATACGCCCCGAGAGCGCCTAGTCACTAGGGTTAACACTCATGGGGTGCGGTTGACAGCGGTTCCGCAGATTCTATATCATGACCGAAGTTCATTGTATAGCACTTGGTTCATCTAAGTGAACTTCGATACAACGCCACGAACCGTACATGATGTATCCCAAGAGGTCAACAGTCGTCCCGGTGGTTCTGCAGAAAGTCCTGTTCCGAAGGTTTGTGTGGATTTCCCAAGGCAAATGCCAAGCACGCTTGCGCCCCTGCGCCAAATGCCGGCCAGCAGGCGGCGTCGAGCCCTGTCGGGGTTGGACTTTGCGTGGAGTGCGCTGCGTGCCTTTCTGCCCGGCTTTTATCAGAAAAATGGAGGGGCAGGGCAGTTTTCTCCCTGTTTGGCATTTCTATTCTTTTGTCGAAAATTTCAAAGGAGCACTACAGGACCACCATTGAACCACGTCCAGCGCATTTCATATTTTTTGGTCAGGGGAAAACAATCCATAGCGTAGTTGGAGCGTGACTGATCGAATTGCCCGGGTGCCCGCCAAATTTCCCTGACAGAGCGGGTAGTCATCCGATACTGACTCAACGTACACAGAGAAGCACACCGCCATGAATACTTCGTTCAAAAAATTTCTGAAGCCCATCGCCCTGTTTTCCTCCGGTCTCCTTCTCGCGGGAAGCGCTCTGGCGGCGGATTTCCCTAACAAATCTCTTGAGATCATTGTTCCCTACTCGCCGGGCGGTCCCACCGACACACTGGCGCGGGTCATGGCAAAAGCTCTGGGCGAAAACCTCGGGCAACCGGTCATCGTGAAGAACGTGGCCGGAGGCGGAACGCTGATCGGTGCCACGGAAACCGCGCGTGCCAAACCGAACGGCTACACGCTGATGATTGGTTCGAGCACTCCCCTAGTGACTGCCCCCATCATCCACAAGGCCGCATACGATCCTCTCAAGGATTTTCAATACATCTCGACCTTCGGTTACCAGCCGACCGCAATCTACGTGAACGCAGATTTCCCGGCCAATAACTTCAAGGAATTCGTTGCTTACGCAAAGGCTCATCCCAACGAGATGAATTACGCCACCTACGGGCAGGGCAGCGCCGCGCACCTGGCGGGCGAATTGATGCAGCAGGAGCAGGGCTTCAAAATGCGACATGTGGCATACAAGGGCAGCGCACAGGCAGTCGTCGACGTGGTTGGCGGGCAGGTGCCCGTTGGCATCGACATGATCATCCCGTTGCTGCCCCATTTCGAGGCCAAGAAGATCAAGATCCTTGCAGTCACGCAGCCGCAGACAATTGCACAGCTTCCGGGTGTGCCCTCCATCGATGACTACATCAAGGGATTCGAGGGCGGATCCTTCTTCGGCATCGTGGCGCCGGCCGGTTTGCCTGCCGATGTGACGGCTCGCCTGAATCAGGCAGTCAAGGCGGCTATGGATAATCCGGATGTGAAGAAGAATATGAACACGCTTGCCATGACCACGCGCACCAGCACGCCCGAGGAATTCAAGGAATTCGTGAAGAGTGAGATTGCGAAGTGGACGCCCATCATCGAAGAGGCGAATCTGAAGAAGAAATAATTCATTCTTCCCAGAGCCGGCAGGGTTGATTGGCCAGCAGGCTGTATGAGGGCGCTGTGGTTGCGCCCCTTGCATGCTGCATTGAGACGGCCATGGAAGCGACTGGGATGCGCCTGTCGAAAGGCGTCATTCCTGATGCCGTCGAAATGCAGTGCTGGCTCGCAGGGTCGTAACGCACGCCGCATGCGATTGCGCCGCAGCAACAACCCTGCCCCATGGTCCAGAGCAACCTCCATCGAGATATCTCTCCACCTCACCAGAACCCGGGCGGAGATTGACGCAAACCCCGCATCGATCAGCTCATGATTCAAAGTGGACAAAATGCAGAAAAGACTGATTGAACGCAAGTTGCCTGCGCTGGTGATCACAATTCTCGGAATATCCGCAATTGTTGCTTCGCTGCAATACGAAATCGGGACGCTCAACGAGATGGGACCCGGTTATTATCCGTTGCTGCTGGGGGTCGCATTGTTCGCCATCGGCCTGTTTCTCTTGCCGGGATCGGGCGAGACGCTGGAAAGCGTCGTGCGGGAAGCTGCCCAGGATGCGCCCGCCGTCCCCACCACGAGAAGAAAGAACGCACCGCTCTACATCATTGCTGGCTTGGCGAGCTTCATTTTGCTGGGCAAGTACGGTGGTTTGGTACCTGCCACTTTTGCACTGGTCGCCTTCAGTGCCTTGGCTGACACCAAGAACACGCCAAAAAATATTTTCCTGCTCGCTGCCGCTACCAGCGTTGCCTGCGGGTTGATATTCAATCTGATGATTGATATTCAATTTCCTCTTTTCAGGTGGGGCTGAGCGATGTTCGACAACTTGATACTTGGTGCGCAAGTCGCACTGCACTGGAACAACCTGCTCTATGCGTTCGCAGGGGTGTTCATAGGCAACCTCATCGGCGTGCTGCCGGGAATCGGTGCCATGGCGGCGATCTCCATGTTGCTGCCCATGACGTACGGGATCCCCCCGGTCGCTGCACTCATGATGCTCGCGGGCATTTACTACGGGACCAGCTTTGGTGGCGCCACCACGTCCATTCTTCTGAACCTGCCGGGTACGGCCACCCACGCCGTTGTTTGTCTGGATGGTAATCCGATGGCGAAACAGGGGCGGGGCGGTCAAGCCATCTTCATGGCCATGTTCGCGTCCTTTGTTGGCGTGACGGTCGGCATAATCATCATGGCTGCCGCATCCATTCCCATCACCGAGCTGGCTTTCAAATTCGGACCCCAGGAATATTTTTCGCTGATGGTGCTGGCACTGATCGCCGCTTCGGTGATCGGGTCGGGTGAGACGCTCAAGGGAATCGCTTCGGTGATCCTCGGGTTGTTAATTGGTGTCGTGGGGCTGGACATCACTACCGGCACGCCCCGGTTTGATTTTGGTCTGATCTCCCTTCAGGAGGGTGTATCTCTCGTCGCCTTGGCCATGGGCCTTTTCGGCATATCCGATGTGTTTACCAGTGCCGGTAACATCGGCGAGGGAAGCGCGGACGCCGGCGGTAAGAAGATCACTGCAAAATCTGTGCGTCCTAGTGGCGATGATTTTCGGCGCAGTACCCTACCGATAGCGCGCGGTTTCGGGATCGGGGCTTTCCTTGGAGCATTGCCGGGTACCGGCGGGACCCTGGCCTCCTTCATGTCCTACTCCTTAGAGAAAAAACTCTCGAAGCACCCGGAAAAATTTGGCACCGGAGAGATTGAGGGCGTGGCCGGACCTGAATCGGCGAACAGTTCCGCGTCGATCACCGCCTTCATCCCCACGCTGACGCTCGGCGTGCCCGGGGATGCCGTCATGGCATTGATGTTGGGTGCCCTGGTCATTCACGACATCATCCCCGGCCCCAACATCCTGGCGAACCAGCCTGAATTGTTCTGGGGGCTGATCGCCAGTTTTTGGATCGGTAATGTATTGTTGATGATATTGAATATCCCATTCATCAGCTTGTGGGTGCGTCTGCTCTCCGTGCCGTACCGATTGATATTTCCGGTGGTGTTGTGCCTGATCTGTCTCGGGGTTTATAGCGAGAAATATAGTCTGTTTGATGTCGCCGTTGTCGGCATCATAGGAGGCGCGGGGGTGCTGTTCGCCAAGATTGGCATGCAACCGGGTCCAATATTGCTGGGTTTCGTGCTCGGGCCCATGCTCGAGGAGAATTTCCGGCGCAGTCTGGTGATTGCCCGGGGCTCCCTGATGTCCTTCATCGAGCGCCCGATCAGCGGCGTCTGTCTCGGCATCTGCGCGTTGATCCTTCTCTGGATGGGGCGTGATGCGATCAAGCGCAGAAGAAGGCCACGGCCTACCTGACGGCGGCTACGGCTGCATCCCCTTTTAATTGTCGAGGAGCGTTTGCCATGATTTCTCATGAAATCCAAAATGAAATACTGGAAATACAAATAAACCGCCCTGAAAAACGGAATGCCATCACGCATGAAATGTACGACTGCATGCGTGAGTTGCTGCTGACTCATGGCGACGGAGCCTCTGCCCGAGCCATCATCATTCATGGAGCCGGCGGTATGTTCTCGGCGGGCGCCGACCTGGAGGACTTCAAGAAGCCGAGAGCTCCGGGGGAATCGCACGGCATCCAGTTCATCCGGGCGCTTGCGGCCTGCCGGGTGCCTGTCCTGGCGGCCACCGAAGGGTTTGCCGTCGGCATAGGCGCAACCATGTTGCTGCATTGTGATTTCGTCTTTGCCACCTCCACATGCAAGTTCCGGTTTCCGTTCGTGGCGCTGGGGCTTCTGCCGGAGGCGGGTTCCACTTATCTGTTGGAAAAGATCGTCGGTACGCGCAAAGCCACGGACTGGTTGATGACCTGCAGGTATGTGCATGGCGACGAAGCCTTGGCCAGCGGTTTCGTGAGTGAGCTGGCGGAAGCGGGTTCGACTCTGGCGCGCGCACGCGAGCGCGCGAATGAACTGGTGAAGCTGCCGCGCAGCTCGGTGAACATGGCCAAGGAACTGATGAAGGCGCACGACAAGCAAAAGCTTGCTGAGGTTATCGACCGTGAAGTGTCCGAATTCAACGCGCGCCTCAAGACGGATGCGACCCAGTCCCTGGTTTCCCGTTCCAACTGAAATATCTGACATCCAACCCCGGAAAATCACAGCAACATGAGCGTAGATCAGGAAACTTTCCAGCTTCTGCAGAGTTCGATAGAACGTTTTGTCATTGAACGACTGATTCCTGCAGAGGATCTGGTCGAAGAGCGCGACGAAGTACCGGAAGACATCATTTCCGATATCAAGGACCTGGGTCTGTATGGCTTGTCCATCCCTGAGGAGTATGGAGGTATCGGTGTCTCCATGAGCCAGGAGATTGAGCTTATCTACACCATCAGCCACACATCGTTCGCATTCCGCTCCCTGTTCGGGACGAATGTCGGCATAGGCTCCCAAGGGATCTTGATGGACGGGACGACCGAGCAAAAAGAGTATTGGCTGCCGAAATTCGCCAGCGGCGAGCTGACGGCATCCTTTGCCCTCACAGAGCCGGACGCGGGCTCCGATGCCGCGGCCATCCGGACTTCAGCCAGGGCTGACGGTGACGATTACGTCGTCAATGGCACCAAGCGCTTCATCACCAACGCCACTCGGGCCGGCGCGTTCACATTGATGGCGCGCACGAGTGGCGAAGGCGCACGGGGCATCAGCGCGTTCATTGTTCCTGCCGACAGCGCCGGCCTGATCGTCGGAAAGCCGGACAAGAAGATGGGCCAGCGAGGTACCAAGACAGCCGACGTCATCTTTGAAAACGTCCGGGTCAGCAAGGAAAACATCATTGGCCTCACACCGGGCCGAGGCTTCTACACCGCGATGAAAGTGCTGGACCGCGGCCGGCTGCATATTGCAGCACAAGCCTGCGGCATGGCGGACCGCCTTTTGAGCGAAGGCATCCGTTATTCCAAGGAACGCTTTGCGTTCGGCAAGCCGATAGCGGACTTCCAGCTCATCCAGGCGATGATTGCGGACAGTTACACGGAGCTGGCGGCCGGGCTCTCCATGCTCAGGGCGGCAGGCCGGAAATACGAAGCGCTGGACAACGGCGAGCGAAACCTCGACGTGAGCAACATGGCCGCTGCCGCCAAACTGTTCTGTACGGAAATGGTGGGCCGCGTGGCGGACCGGGTTGTCCAGATATTCGGTGGTGCCGGATACATCAGCGAGTACAAGGTGGAGCGGTTCTACCGGGATGTGCGCCTGTTGCGCCTCTACGAGGGAACGAGCCAGATCCAGCAGATCGTCATCGCCAAGAACCTCACCACCATGGATCACCCGAACGACTATTACGTATTTGGTTGAGGATATTTGTTCGACTGGACCGGCGGCCCCGAGGGGCCTGCTGGTGTATTTCACAGGAGTGCGTCCCTAGACATGTTTGATTTTGACGGTATTCAATCCCTGCAGGAGCACAAGGCCTCTGGCACCACCGGTCTGCCGCTGGAAGGTGTGAGAGTCCTGGATTTCACCCACTATGTGGCGGGCCCCTTTGGCACCATGCTTCTGGGTGATTTCGGCGCAGATGTGATAAAAATCGAAGGCCCTGGCGGCGACAGGTTCCGGTCCTACCCGCCGCACGATGCAGCACATCCGGAAGAGGGCGGCGCATTCCTCTGGGCCAACAGGAACAAGCGAAGCATAGAAATCGACCTGAAATCGCCCCACGGCAAGGAAATCATCCTTGGCCTGCTGGAGAAGGCCGATGTGGTGGTCGAGAATTTCGCCACCGGTGTAATGGATCGGCTGGGCCTCGGATATGAGACGCTCAAAGAGAGATATCCCGGCCTGATCTACTGCTCCATCTCGGCCTATGGCCGGAAAGGAAAGTTCTCCAAAAGGCCGGGGTTCGATACCGTGGTACAGGCCGAGAGCGGCTTCGTATCGATGAATGGCTACCCCGACCGACCGGGTGTGAGGACCTCGTCTGCGGTGATGGATATCGGCACGGCCCTGTTTTCTGTCATCGGAATTCTCAACGCCATGGTCCGCCGCCAGCGCACGGGCGGCGGGGCCCATGTGGAAATTCCGTTGTTCTCCTCCTCCCTGCTGATGAGTGGATATGCGACCCTGCAGTCCCTGTGCACGGGTGTGCCCACGGAGCGCCGGGGAAATACCAGTGCAGACAGTTGTCCCACCGGAGTGTTCCAGTGCGAAGATGCGGAGTTTTTCCTGCACTGCGGCAATTCGGAGATATTTGTGCGGCTGATGCGGGACGTGCTGGGCCGGGCGGACTTGGCCGCAGCCGGGAAATATGCCACGGCTACCGGCCGGCTGGCCCACCAGGTCGAAATCTTCGCGGTGCTAGAAGCAGAGTTCGGCAAGCTTGCCTGGGAGGAATTGAACCGCCGCTTCACCGAACACAAAGTTCCTGCCGGCAAGGTGCGCAATGTCCTGGAGGCGCTGCGCTCGGAGGAGGCGGGTGAACTGGACATGGTCGGCAGGATCCACCACGACACGCTGGGCTGGATCCCGAACGTCAGGTCTCCCATCCGGCTGGATGGGGTGCCCGTCGGTGGTGTGCGTGCCGCGCCCACGCGGGGGCAGCATACGCGCTCGATCTTGGCCGAGGAACTGGGTTATTCCCCCGAGCAGGTCGACAAGGTTCTCGGAATCGATGCAGTTTCCGGCGGGTGAGTAAAGAGTTGTTTTGAATTTTCGGATTGGAGAGGCTTTATGTTGAATGGAATCGACCGGATCGTCGTCGCAGTGAATGATCTGGAGCAGGCCATCGGGAATTACGAATACCTGCTGGATGCCGAGCTCGTGCGTCGGTGGAAGTCGCCATACATGGCCGCCGAGGTGGCGGAAATGAAAATCGGTGGTAGCGCGGTGGAACTGTGTGTCCCCGAGGGCGGTGGCTTGGTAGCGGACAAGCTGCAGTCCCGGGAAGGGCTGGCGGCCGGGGGCATCTGCGTCAAGAGTCTCCAAGGCTATGCGGAGCATCTGCAGAGCGTGGGTGTCGAATTCACGCAAGCGGAAGACCGGATCTACATTTCTGGTGCGCAGTTGCACGGCCTGCCGCTGGTAATTACCGAAGGGGAGAAAGCGATAGATGCTTCCCCCGGCGCTCTGGTGACCCATCTGTACGAGCTGACCGTTGTCCTGGACACGAAGTGGGAAACCGTTGCGCAAAATTACAGTGAAAAACTCGGGATCGACAGGCAGCATGAAGTGCCGATCACTTTCGAGCGTTTCGGCTACACCGGCACGCTGATGAAGTTCCACCCGGACCAGCTGGACCGTATCGAGCTGTCCGAAGCGCATGATGAGAGCTTCGCCATGGGCAGGTTCAGCAAACGGCACGGGGACGGGCTGTACATGTGCTATGTCGAGACCAACAATCTGGGCGAGATCATCAGGCGTCTTGAGGCCCGCAACGGAAAGTGGACCCGACGGACTACCGAGCCTGTCGAGCGTGATGGCCTGTGGGTGCACCCCTCGATGCTGCACGGCGTGTTGCTGGGCATCTCGCGCGACACCCTGGCCTGGGGCTGGTCAGGGAACCCAGGCAGGATATTGCCGAGGCAATGAGCGGCTCTCCCGGAGCGGTGCGGCATTTCGGAAAACTGAGATGTTCATGGACTACCACCACCTGAAAAGCCGTCTGTTCGCACCGGTGCACCAGCAGTATGCCGAGCGTGATGCCATGCTCTATGCGCTGAGCCTGGGCCTGGGCCGCGATCCGCTGGATGCCGCCAGTCTGCCCTTCACCTACGAAGGCACGGAAGGTGGTCTACGCGCTCTGCCCACGCTGGCCGTGGTTTTGGGCTACCCGGGCTTCTGGGCACGCGAGCCGGACACCGGCATCGATTGGGTGAGGCTCTTGCACGGCGAGCAGCGCGTGCGCTGGCATCAGCCCTTGCCGGCCAGCGGCAGCGTGGTCGGTGTGAGCCGCATCACGCGCCTGACCGACAAAGGTCCGGACAAGGGTGCTGTCCTAGTGACAGAACGGCGGCTGGAAAGCCAGGCAGGCGAGTTGCTGGCAACGCTCGAACAAGTCACTTTCCTGCGCGGCAATGGCGGCTACAGTCAGCGCGCGGGTCAGGCCAGCGACGAGCCGCTGCGCGCGCTGCAACCCACGCCCGAGGGTCAGGCTCCGGATTGGTGCTACGAGCAGGCCATCCGTCCCGAGGCGGCGCTGCTGTATCGCCTGATGGGCGACTACAACCCGCTTCATGCCGACCCGGCCGCGGCCCGCAAGGCCGGGTTCGAACGTCCGATTCTGCACGGCCTGGCCAGCTACGGCTTGGTGGCCTGGGCCGTGGTGCGCCGGTGCGCCGGTGGCGATGCATCGCGCCTGAAGGCGCTGGACATCCGCTTTGCTGCACCGGTCTATCCGGGCGAAACGTTGATTACCGAGATTTGGAGGGTGCCAAGCTATCCAGAAAAATTCCAATTGCGCGCCCGTGTGGCGGAACGGGGCGTTGTCGCTCTGAGCCACGGGTATGCGGAAATCCTCTGATATCTGAATCGATGATGCTCTCTTATTCCTGGATTTGCTTTGCGCGCAATGAAGAGGCTGGCCGGCCAATGAGGATGGGTGCCCTCTCGGGTTGAACCCGCTCCTGGGACGCTGGCCCGCCAAACGCAATAGACGCTTCGTTGAACCCGGGGTGTTCAGCAAGGCGTGAAGGCGCGGTCTCTATGGACTGCGTGGATTTAAAAATTTTGCCGACGTCATGGAGCGCCCGGCACGGTATCGACATCCTTATGACACAAGAATTCCTTCGCCAGTACATTGCCGGAGACTGGCAGCCTTCTGCCAGCAATGAAACGATCGAGATTACCGACCCTGCTACGGGTGCGCCGGTGGCGCGTGTCGTCTGCGGCGACGAGCGCGATGCGCTGGCCGCGGCCTCGGCTGCCCGCGGCGCATGGATCGGGTGGAGCACCACGCCGCTGGAGCGCCGTGTTGAATTTGTGCAGCGCTTTGGCGCTGCGCTGGCTAGAGGCAAGGATGCGCTAGCCCAAACGATCGCTGCCGAGGTGGGCACGCCGCTGAAGATTGCGCAGATCGTGCAGGTTGACTCTCCCATTCGCAACGTCGAGCACTTCATTGAAGCGGCGCGCACGCTGGATTGGGAGCGGCAGATCGGCAATTCGCAGGTGCTGCGCGAGCCAGTGGGTGTCGTGGCATGTATCACCCCATGGAATTTTCCGCTGCACCAGATTGTCTTGAAAATCGTGCCAGCGCTGCTGGGTGGGAACACTGTGGTGGTGAAACCTAGCGAGATGGTGCCGCGCACCAATGAGCTGATCTGTGCCGCGCTGCACGAGGCAGGCTTTCCCGCCGGGGTGGTCAACGTGGTGACTGGCACAGGCCCGGTTGTCGGGGCGTGCTTGGCTACTACCGGCCTGGTCGACATGGTGAGCTTCACAGGCTCGACCGAAGCCGGCATAGCGGTGACCGCGATGGCGGCCGCCACTGTCAAGAAGGTCACTACCGAACTGGGTGGCAAGTCGCCGTCCCTGGTGTTGCCGGGCGCCGACTTGGCACGTGCAGTCAAGGGCACGCTCGGCTCGTGCATGTTGAACAATGGCCAGACCTGCAGCGCACTGACGCGGCTGCTGGTACCGGCGCAGCAGCGTGCCGATGTCGAGGCCCTGTTGCGCCAGGAGATGGCCAAGCTCACCGTTGGCCCTGCACTGAGCGAAGGCACACGTGTCGGACCGCTGGTGTCGCCTCGCCAAAGCGAACGGGCGCAAGCGCTGATCGATGATGGCATCGCGCAGGGCGCGGTCGCAATCAACGAGGCTGCACCGGTGCCGGCCCATGGCAACTACGTGAGCCCGCAGGCCTTTTGGGTGGAGCGTGACAACCCACTGGCGCGCGCCGAGGTGTTTGGGCCGGTGCTGACCGTGCTGACCTACGACAGCGTCGACGATGGAATCGCGCTGGCTAACGATTCCGTCTACGGCCTGGCGGCCGCGGTATGGGGCGAGCCCAAACAAGCATTACAGGCGGCCCGCCAGATCCGCGCCGGCCAAGTGGACATCAACGGTGCGCGCTTCAACCCGCTAGCGCCATTCGGCGGCTTCAAGCAAAGTGGTGTTGGGCGTGAGGCAGGCGCCATCGGTTTGGAGGAATTCCTGGAATTCAAGGCCATCCAAACATAGATAGCCACTGCCGAAAACATGGCCATGGTGAGCAGCGACAGGAAGGCGGCGCAGCCCGACACGCTCAACATGGCCGTGGGTAGCAGCTTCGGCCCGCAGGACCGCTACCGCGCCGCCCTGCACCTGAACAACCTGCTGGACAAGGGCTGGCGCGCCGGCGTCGACGAGCTGCCCGGCCCGGGGCGCAACCTGGTGGTGACGTTCTCGGCCAAGTTCTGAGGCACGCCCGTCGACGCGGAAAAAGGCGGCCTCATGGCCGCCCAGCTGTCATGCCACGGGGCCGCCCAGCCAGGGGCGGCCCAGGGCGGGCCAGGACTCAGGGATACAACCCGCGCATCTCGCGCGCGTGCAGGATGCGCGTGCACGCCACGATGAAGGTGGCGGTGCGCAAGCTGACCTGGTGCTCCTGCGCCACCTGCCAGACGCCGGCGAAGGCGTTCTGCATGATGCGCACCAGCCGGTCGTTGATCTCGTCCTCGGACCAGAAGAAGCTGGTGAAGTCCTGCACCCACTCGAAATAGCTCACCGTCACGCCGCCGGCGTTGGAGATCACGTCGGGCAACACCAGCACGCCCTTGCCGTTCAGGATGTCGTCGGCCTCGGGCGTGGTCGGGCCGTTAGCGCCCTCGATGACCATCTTCGCGCGGATGCGGTCGGCGTTGTCCCGGGTGATTTGGCTCTCCAGCGCCGCCGGGATCAGGATGTCGCACGGCACGCCCCAGAACTCGTCGTCCTCCATGCGCTCGGCGCCGGCGAAGCCGGCCACGCCGCCGGTCTGCTCTACGTGCGCCAGTAGCGCCGGCACATCCAGGCCCCGGTCGCAAAAGACCGTGCCGGTGTGGTCCTGCACCGCCACCACGTGCGCGCCGGCCTCGGCAAACAGCCGCCCCGCCGTGCCGCCGACATTGCCAAAGCCTTGCACCGCCACGCGCGCGCCTTCGATCTGCATGCCGGTGTGCCGGGCCGCCTCGACGCCCACGGTGTAGACACCGCGCCCGGTGGCCTCCATGCGGCCGAGCGAGCCGCCCAGGTCGACGGGCTTGCCGGTGACCACGCCGGTGGAGGTCTCGCCGACGTTCATCGAGTAGGTGTCCATCATCCAGGCCATGATCTGGCCGTTGGTGTTCACGTCCGGCGCGGGGATGTCCTTGGTCGGGCCGATGATGATGCCGATCTCACTGGTGTAGCGCCGCGTCAGGCGCTCAAGCTCGCCGCGCGAGAGCTTCTTCGGATCGACCCGAATGCCGCCCTTGGCACCGCCGTAGGGCACGTTCACCGCCGCGTTCTTGATGCTCATCCAGGCCGACAGCGCCATCACCTCCGACAGCGTCACATCCTGGTGGAAGCGCACGCCGCCCTTGCCCGGGCCGCGGCTGGTGTTGTGCTGCACGCGGTAGCCCTCGAAGTGGGCAATCGTGCCGTCGTCCATCTCGATGGGCACGTCCACGATCAGCGCGCGCTTGGGACGCTTGAGCGTTTCCACCCAGCGCGCCAGACTGCCCAGGTAGGGCGTGACGCGGTCCACCTGTTGCAGGTAGATGCCCCAGGGGCCCAGGTGGCCCGCATCGAGGTAGGAGGGCAGGGCGTGGCCGGCGACGGGCGACTGGGCGGTGGGGGAAGTGGCTGGCATGGCGAATCCTTTCGGGAGCGGGCCTTTGCAAGGCAAGCCGGCGACTGTAGGCCGGGCCCGCGGGCTTGTCCAACGCCGCTGCGTTGTTGCGCCATGCAGCGCCGGCATGGCGGGCCGGGCCGCGAGCGCCAGACAAGGATTTCAAAAAGAGTAGCTAACAGTCGAGGCAGGACAAGGGCTGCAGCCGGTTTTCCTGTGCATGCGCCGGGATTGCCCTGGTGCCTATACTGCCGCATGTCTGCAGCTTCCCCGACCACGCAACCGGTCCCCGCACGCCAGCCCGCGGGCTTTCAGGGCCCCTGGCGCCGGGTGGTCTTCGTCAGCCTCTACGAACTCATCGCCATCGCCGCCTCGACCCTGCTGTTCATGGCCATCGGCCAGGAGGTGGCGGCCTCGGGTGTCATGTCGGTGGTCGCCTCCACCCTGGCCGTGCTGTGGAACGTCGCCTTCAATCACCTGTTCGAGCGCTGGGAGTCGCGCCAGCGCGTGCGCGGCCGCTCGGCGCTGCGCCGCGTGGTGCACGCCCTGGGCTTCGAAGGGGGGCTGGCGCTGATGCTCATCCCGCTCATGGCCTGGTGGTTCGGCGTCGGCCTGTGGCAGGCCACGCTGATGGAGGCCGGGCTGCTGGTGTTCTTCCTGGTCTATACCTACGCCTTCAACTGGGCCTTCGACCGCATCTTCGGGCTGCCCGCTTCGGCGCAGGCGCTGGCCTCTTCCTGAGCATCTTCAACGAGACGGCCGGCTCAGAAAGCGCGAGCCGGCCTCGCCAAACCGCCAGGGCACGTCCACCGCCCGCGTGATGCCAATGCGCGGGCCCGCCACCACGGCCGGCGCACTGCTGTCAGGCGCGGGGCCCAGCAGGGCAAAGGGTGGCGCATCGAGCGGCAGGCCGTCGAAGCCGCCATCGATGGCCAGGGCCTGTGCCAGCCGCCCGGGCCCGGCGCACAGCAGCCGCTCGTCCTGCACGCCCCCCCGGCGCACGCGCATGGCGTCCAGCCCATGCGTGGGTTCGAGCGCACGGATGAGCACCGCCGTGCCATCGCCCTCGTGCCCGCACACCAGGTTCAGGCACCAGTGCACGCCATAGGAGCGATAGACATAGGCCCGCGCCGGCGGGCCGAACATGGCGGCGTTGCGCGGCGTGCGCCCGCGAAAGCTGTGCGAGGCCGGGTCGGCGCCGTCATAGGCCTCGGTCTCGACGATGCGCCCGCCGACGCCGTTTACCAGCAGGGTGATGCCGATGAGTTGAGGGGCCAGCTCGTGGGCGGGCAGGGTGAAGTCGAGCGAGGCGGGGTGCACCGCGAGGCGGGCGGCGTCGTGGAGCGGGTTCGGCATGGCCCCATGCTAGGCAGGCCCGGCGACGGCGCAAGGGGCGTGGCGCCCGAACGGTGCGTAGGACGCGGCCATGCAGATGGGCGGCGATAGAATCGGCGGCTTTCCCCAAGGAGCGTTGCAGCGGGCATGCGGCCCGTCAGGCTTGGGGCTTTCAGCCGGCCCTCCGGCCTTGCAACGACGCTCGCCTGTCCCCGTTTTCTCTCGATTGCACAGGTGAGCCAGATGACTGCCCCCGCCGTTTTTCCGCCCCCCATGAAACTCTCGGGCCTCGAGCCCGTCCTGATCGGTCCGGACACCCTGTTCGTCAACGTCGGCGAGCGCACCAACGTCACCGGCTCCAAGGCCTTCGCGCGGCTGATCCTGAACGAGGAATACGAAAAAGCCCTGTCCGTGGCGCGCCAGCAGGTGGAAAACGGCGCCCAGGTCATCGACGTGAATATGGACGAGGCCATGCTCGACAGCAAGGCGGCCATGGTGCGCTTTCTGAACCTGATCGCGAGTGAGCCGGACATCGCCCGCGTGCCGGTCATGGTGGACAGCTCCAAGTGGGAGGTCATCGAGGCCGGACTGCGCTGCCTGCAGGGCAAGGGCATCGTGAACTCGATCAGCATGAAAGAGGGCCTGGAGGAGTTCAAGCGCCAGGCGAAGCTGATCCGCCGCTATGGCGCCGCCGCCGTGGTCATGGCGTTTGACGAAAAGGGCCAGGCCGATACCTTCGAGCGCAAGATCGAGATCTGCGAGCGCGCCTACCGCGTGCTGGTCGATGAGGTGGGTTTTCCGCCCGAGGACATCATCTTCGACCCCAACATCTTTGCGATTGCCACCGGCATCGAGGAGCACGCCAACTACGCCGTGGACTTCATCGAGTCGGTGCGCTGGATCAAGGCCAATCTGCCCGGCGCCAAGGTCTCGGGCGGCGTGTCCAACGTGTCGTTTTCCTTCCGCGGCAACGACCCGGTGCGCGAGGCCATCCACACGGTGTTCCTGTACCACGCGATTGCCGCCGGCATGGACATGGGCATCGTCAACGCCGGCATGGTGGGGGTGTACGACGACCTCGACCCGGCCCTGCGCGAGCGCGTCGAGGACGTGGTGCTCAACCGCCGCCCGGATGCGGCGGAGCGATTGCTGGAGATCGCCGAGGCCACCAAGGGCGCGGCCAAGGACGACAGCAAGAAGCTCGAATGGCGCGGCACGCCGGACAACCCCAAGACCGTGGGCGAGCGCCTGTCGCACGCGCTGGTGCATGGCATCACCGACTTCATCGTGGACGATACCGAGGAGGCCTACCAGAACATCGTGGTGCAGGGCGGTGGCCGGCCGCTGCACGTCATCGAAGGGCCGCTCATGGACGGCATGAACATCGTGGGCGACCTGTTCGGCGCCGGCAAGATGTTCCTGCCCCAGGTGGTCAAGAGCGCGCGCGTGATGAAGCAGGCCGTGGCCCACCTGATTCCCTACATCGAGGAGGAAAAGCGCCAGCAGGAGGCGGCCGGCCTGGACGTGACCAGCAAGGGCAAGATCGTCATTGCCACTGTCAAGGGCGACGTGCATGACATCGGCAAGAACATCGTCACCGTGGTCTTGCAGTGCAACAACTTCGAGGTCATCAACATGGGCGTGATGGTGCCCTGCCACGAGATATTGGCGCGCGCCAAGGCCGAAGGGGCAGACATCGTCGGCCTGTCGGGCCTGATCACACCCAGTCTGGAGGAGATGCAGTACGTCGCCGGCGAGATGCACAAGGACGACTATTTCCGCATCAAGAAAATTCCGCTCCTGATCGGCGGCGCGACCTGCTCGCGCGTGCACACCGCCGTCAAGATCGCGCCGCAGTACGACGGGCCGGTGGTCTATGTGCCTGATGCGTCGCGCAGCGTGAGCGTGGCGCAGAGCCTGCTGGGCGAGGGCAAGGATCAGTACCTGGCCGAAGTCCAGGCCGACTACGACCACGTGCGCGAGCTGCACGCCAGGAAGAAAAAGGTGCCGCTGTGGCCGATCGACAAGGCACGCGCCAACGCCACGCAGGTGGATTTCACGCAGTTCCGGCCCACCGTTCCGCGTGCGCTGGGACGGCGCGTGCTGCGCAACTTCGATCTCGCCGAGCTGGTGCGCTACCTGGACTGGGGGCCCTTTTTCCAGACCTGGGACCTGGCCGGGTCTTATCCCGCCATCCTCGATGACGAGGTCGTCGGCGAGCAGGCGCGGCAGGTCCATGCCGATGGCCAGGCCATGCTGAAAAAACTCATCGAAGGCCGCTGGCTGACGGCCAACGGCGTGCTGGGCCTGTACCCGGCCAACCGCGTGGGCGACGACATCGAGTTCTATACCGACGAGACGCGCAGCGAAGTGCTGATGACCTGGTACGGCATGCGCCAACAGACGGAAAAACAGGTGGACGCGGAAGGCAAACTGCGCCCCAGCCGCTGCCTGGCGGACTTCGTGGCGACCAGGGAGTCGGGCATTGCCGACTACGCCGGCCTGTTCGCCGTCACGGCGGGCATAGGCGCGGAGAAGAAGGAAAAGGAATTCCTGGACGCGCTGGACGACTATTCCAACATCCTGTTCAAGGCGATTGCCGACCGTCTGGCCGAGGCTTTTGCCGAGTGCCTGCACGAGCGCGTGCGCCGCGATCTGTGGGGCTATGCGGCGGATGAAACCCTGAGCAACGAGGAGCTCATCAAGGAAAAATACCAGGGCATCCGCCCCGCGCCCGGCTACCCGGCCTGCCCGGATCACACGGCCAAGGTCGATCTGTTCAAGGTGCTCGATGCACCCGAGATTGGCATGGAGCTGACCGATAGCTTCGCCATGTACCCGGCGTCCAGTGTCAGCGGCTTTTACATCGCCCACCCCGAGGCGACATATTTCAGCGTCGGGCAGATCGGCGACGACCAGGTGCAGGACATGGCCACGCGCCGGGGCATGGATCTCGACGAACTGCGCCGGAGGCTGGCGCCAAATCTGGGATAAATCAGCCGATGTCCTGCAGCGTGCCCCCCCGGGGGCTGGTGGGGGTTGCGGTTTCTACGTGTCAGCCATCGGTGAGGCACGGCTATCATGGCCCGCAGCGCCCCGCCGCTGGCCCCGGTCAGCCGTCGAAGGTGCTTTTTTCTGACAACAGGAGACACCCACCATGCAACGACGCCACCTCATTGCCGGCGGCCTGGCCGCGGCTGCGCTGCCCGGATTCAGCTTCGCCCAGGCGCTGGAAAAGCCCAAGCTGACCATCGCCGTCGGCGGCAAGAACCTGTTTTATTACCTGCCGCTGACCATTGCCGAGCAGCAGGGCTACTTCAAGGATGAGGGGCTGGACGTCACGATCGTGGATTTTGCCGGTGGCTCGCGCGCGCTGCAGGCGGCGGTGGGCGGCAGTGCCGACGTGGTCTCTGGCGCGTTCGAGCACACCATCAACATGCAGCTCAAGGGCCAGCCCATGCGCGCCTTCGTGCTGCAGGGCGCGGCGCCCCAGGTGGTGCTGGGCGTCAACCCCAAGACCATGCCCAACTTCAAGTCCGTGGCCGATCTCAAGGGCAAGAAGATCGGCGTCACCGCGCCGGGCAGTTCGACCAACATCGTTGCCAACTACGTGCTGGCCAAGGCGGGCCTCAAACCCAGCGATGTGAGCTTCGTCGGCGTGGGCGCGGGCAATGGCGCCGTGGCGGCCATGCGCGCCGGGCAGATAGACGCCATCTCCAACCTCGATCCGGTCATCACGCTGCTCGCGCGCTCGGGCGACCTGAAGATCGTCTCGGACACGCGCAAGATGGACGAGGCCGAGCAGGTCTTCGGCGGCCCCATGCCGGCGGGCTGCCTGTACGCGCCGCAGGGCTTTCTGGACAAGAACCCGAACACCGCACAGGCCCTGGTGAACGCCATGGTGCGCGCCGACAAGTGGATCCAGCAGGCGGGTGGTGGCGACGTCATCAAGGTCGTGCCCGAGAGCTATCTGCTGGGTGACCGAGCCGTCTATATCGACGGCTTTCTGGCGTCCAAGCAGGCCCTGTCGCCCGATGGCAGCTTTCCGGCCAAGGGGGCCGAGACGGCCCTGCGCGCGCTGGCCAGCATCGATCCCAAGCTGGATGTGAAGAAGGTTGATCTGAACGCCATCTACACCAACGACTTCGTCAAGCGGGCCAACGCCAAATATCCCAAGGGCTGACGTGGCGATGAGTGCTCCCGCGATCGAGCTGCAGGCGGTGGCCTGCACCTTCACGTCCAAGGACAACCCGGCGCAGCGCTACACGGCGGTCAGCGACGTGAATCTCACGGTGGGCGCCGGCGAGTTCGTCAGCGTCGTCGGGCCCACGGGCTGCGGCAAGAGCACGCTGCTGAATATGGCGGCCGGGCTGCTCCCGCCGTCCGAGGGCAGCGTGCGCATCTTTGGCGAGCCCCTGTCGGGCATCAACACGCGCGCCGGCTACATGTTCCAGGCCGAGAGCCTGATGCCCTGGCGCACGGCGCTGGACAACGTCATGGCGGGGCTGCAGTTTCGCGGCATGCTCGATGCGGACGCCCGCGCCCAGGGGCAGGACTGGCTGCGCCGCGTGGGTTTGGCAGGCTTTGGCGACCGCTACCCGCACCAGATGAGCGGCGGCATGCGAAAGCGCGCCAGCCTGGCGCAGACCCTGGTCATGGACCCGGACATCATCCTGATGGACGAGCCGTTCTCGGCCCTGGACATCCAGACGCGCCAGCTCATGGAAAACGAGGTGCTCGACCTGTGGCAGCGCAAGAAGAAGGCCGTGCTGTTCATCACCCACGACCTGGACGAGGCGATTGCCATGAGCGACCGGGTGGTGGTGCTGAGCGCCGGGCCGGCCTCGCACCCCATGGGTGAGTTCGTCATCGACATCGAGCGCCCGCGCGACGTGGCCGAGGTCAAGATGACGCCGCGCTTCCTGGAGCTGCACGCCGCCATCTGGGACGAACTGCGCGGCGAGGTGCTCAAGGGCTACCAGCAACAACTGCAGCGCGCCTGAACCCGGGCGCCCCTTCTCGACTATGTGGAATCTGATCAAACCGCGCCCGGCCACGCTGCGGCTGTGGCAGCTGGCGCTGCTGGTGCTGCTGTTCGTGTTCTGGCACGTCATGACCAAGCCGGGCGTCATTCCGCCCTTCATGTTTGACAACGACCAGCAGGCGGCGTTCTTCTTCGGCGAGCCTTTGAAGATCTTTGGCCGCATCTGGGACTGGTTCGTGGTGGATGCCGACATCTACCAGCACCTGGGGGTCACCCTGGCCGAGACCGTGCTGGCCTTCGCCATCGGCGCCGCAGGCGGCCTCGCGGGCGGCCTGTGGCTGGCGCTGTCGCCCATGGCCTCGGCCATCCTGGAGCCCTACATCAAGGCCATGAACGCCATGCCGCGCATCATCCTGGCGCCCATCTTTGCCGTGTGGTTCGGCCTGGGTATCGGCTCCAAGGTCGCTTTAGGCGTGACGCTGGTGTTCTTCATCGTGTTCTTCAACGTCTACCAGGGCGTGCGCGAGGTCAGCCCGGTCATCCTGGCCAACGCGCGCATGCTGGGTGCCAGCCAGCGCCAGCTGCTGCGCCACGTCTACCTGCCCAGCGCCACGAGCTGGGTCTTCAGCTCGCTGCACACCAGCGTGGGGCTGGCCTTCGTCGGCGCGGTGGTGGGCGAGTACCTGGGCTCCAGCCAGGGCGTGGGCTACCTGATCCTGCAGGCCGAGGGCAGCTTCGACATCAACACGGTGATGGCCGGCATCCTGGTGCTCACGGCGTTTGCCCTGGCGCTGGACGCCGTGGTCGGACGCATCGAACGGCGCCTGATGCGCTGGCAGCCGCAGGCGGGGGACGGCGGCAAGCTGTAGGGCGCAAGCGTCTCAGGCCGGGGTGGCAGGCGGAGGAGGCGTGCCCGCCGCCTGCGCCATCTCCAGCTGCATGGCAGCCATGCGCACCAGGGCCTGGATCGTCGGCCGTCCTGTCTCGATGACGTGGTGCGCCGTCTCGCGATACAGCGGATCACGCACACGGCACAGCTCGCGCAGGCGCGCCAGCGGATCAGCCACCTGCAGAAGCGGGCGGCTCTGGTCGTGGCTCAGACGGCGCAGGATGTCGTCCGGCGCGGCACGCAGGTAGAGCACCTGGTCAAAGCCTGAGCGCAGCGCAGCGCGGTTGGCCGGGCGCAGCACCGCGCCGCCACCGGTGGACAGCACCATGGGCCCGCCCTGGGCGGCCAGCTCGGCCAGCAGCTGCTCCTCGTGGTTGCGAAAGCTCTCCTCGCCGCACTGCTCGAAATAGATGCGGATGCTCGTGCCCAGGCGCTCCTCCAGCAGCTGGTCCATGTCGATGAACGGCAGCTTCAGGCGGCGTGCCAGCTGGCGGCCGACGGTGGTTTTGCCCGAGCCGGGCAGGCCGACGAGGGCGCAGCGTGCTTGCATGGTGGAAAGCCGAAAAACCGGAGTGAGAGAAAAGAGGCGAACGTGCGCCGGGCGGGCTGACGAGTGTACGGGCGCGCCATGCGGCGTGCGCCGACACGGCTGGTTGCAAATGCCGCACACAATCGCCGCCATGGCTCTTTCCTCCACGCTCGACACCCTCAAGGCGCGCCTGCAGCCAGTGCTCAAGCCCGTGCAGCCCTTCATCCGGGCGGTGGGGCTGTGGTCCGACGCCGATGGCCTGCGCATGAGTGCGGCCATGTCGTTCTACGGCATCCTGAGCCTGGCGCCGCTGCTGCTGCTGCTGGTGGGCGTGCTGGGCTGGTGGTTCGACCGCTCCTATCTCGAGAGCAATCTGGTCGCGCAGGTGCAGGGCGTCGTGGGCGAGCGCGGCGCCGAGGTGGTGCGCGGGGCGCTGCAAAGCGCCCAGGAGCCAGCGCAGGGGCGCCTGGCGTCCCTGGTGGCCCTGGCGTTGCTGGCCTCGGGCGCCACCGGGGTCTTCGTCGAGCTGCAGTCGGCGCTGGCACGGCTGTGGGACACCGGCGCGGACAGCAAGGACGCCGATGGCGGCAGGTCCGCCTGGTGGCGGCTGGCCTCGCTGCGCCTGCGCGGGCTGGCCTACATCCTGGCGTTCGGCTTCCTACTGCTGGTCTCGCTGGTGCTGTCCACCGCCATCAAGGTGCTGGCCAACTGGGCGGGGGGCTGGCTGCCTTTCGATGACTCGGGCCTGGTGCTGAGCCTGGTCAACGAGCTGGTGGCCTTTGTCGTGACGGTGCTGCTGTTCGTCGGGCTGATGCGCATCAGCGGCGGGCGCCACCCTCCCATGGCCTGCCTGCTGTTCGGTGCGGTCGTCGGCGCCGTCCTGTTCACCGTGGGCAAGCAGGCGCTGGCCGTGTACCTGTCCACCGCCGCCGTGGTCTCGGCCTATGGCGCGGCCGGCTCGCTGGTGGTGCTGCTGATGTGGATCTATTTTTCGTCGGCAGTGCTGCTGTTCGCCGCCAGCTGCGCACGCGCCCTGCACGAACAGGCCCGGCCCCAGGAAGCCGCAGCCGCCCGGCCGACCTGCGATGACGCGAAAAACAGTGCGAAAAGTGGCGCGACCGCAGCCTCCCGGCCTGCAGCACCTGCCCCGGCCGCCGACGCCCCCGACGAGCCTGTGCCGCCATCCCCAGCCCGCTTCGAGCAACGCCCCGATTTCACCCAGCTGGCCCGCATGGCCCGCCACGACCCGCCCGGCCCCACCGCCTGAAACGGATTTGGATGAAAAGAGGCTTACGCCCTTATTCAGCAGGGACAGGTAGCTACAAAAAAAGAAGCAAACATCCGGCCTGCCTATCCCTGGCCAGCGGACGAAAAACGCAGCGCCCTCAAAAACCGGCGCGCCCCAAGACCAGCGGACGCCGTGGATCCGGCTTCGCCGGTCCAGTGGCGTCGTCCCCCTTCCCAGCGCGCGAAGCGCGCGCCAGAGAAGGGGGAGGCCGCGCAGCGGCTCAGGGGGATGCCCCTATTTCTCGACGAAGGCCCGCTCGATGACGAAGTCGCCCGGGCGGGTGGTGTTGCCTTCCTCGAAGTCGCGCTTTTCCAGCAACTCCTTCAGCGTGGCCAGCATCTCGGGGCTGCCGCACAGCATGACGCGGTCTTCCAGCGGCGACAGCGGCGGCACGCCCAGGTCCTCGAACAGCTTGCCGCTGTCGATCAGCTCGTTGATGCGGCCCTGGTTGCGAAACGGCTCGCGCGTCACGGTGGGGTAGTACTTGAGCTGCTGCGACACCATCTCGCCCAGGATCTCGTGCTGGGGCAGCTCCTCGGTCAGGTAGTCGTGGTAAGCCAGCTCGGCCACCTCGCGCACGCCGTGAATCAGGATGACCTCCTCGAATTTCTCGTAGGTCTCCGGGTCGCGGATCACGCTCAAAAACGGCGCCAGGCCCGTGCCGGTGGACATCAGGTACAGGCGCTTGGCCGGCAGCAGATAGTCGATCAAGAGCGTGCCCGTGGGCTTCTTGCCGACGACGATGGTGTCACCCACCTGGATGTGCTGCAGGCGCGAGGTCAGGGGGCCGTCGGGCACCTTGATGGACAGGAATTCCAGGTGCTCCTCGTAGTTGGCGCTGACGATGCTGTAGGCGCGCAAGAGCGGCTTGCCGTCCACCTTCAGGCCAATCATGGTGAAGTGGCCGTTGGAGAACCGCAGCGCCGTGTCGCGCGTGGTGGTGAAGGAAAACAGGCGGTCGGTCCAGTGGTGCACCGACAGGACACGCTCTTCGAGAAATGCGCTCATGGGTGGGGAAGGGCAGAGGAGAAAAAAGGGGGGAACCCGGCGGGATGCGAGTGTCACCGCTTTGTTATGCCTCCCAGGCATAAGGCGCCCTTTGGTCGCGGCGCCGATACGGGCAAACCCTGGGATTGTGGAGCAAACCCGCGTGCCGGGTACATTTGCCAGCCCTTGAACTGACCTGCGACAAAGGATGGAAACCACCATGCAGTCCCGTTTGCGCGCCGCCGCCCTGGTCCTTTCCCTGCTGGGCGCCGCCCCTGCCCTGGTGCACGCCCAGGGCAGCTACAAGCTCGGCGAGATCAACAGCTACAAGGCCCAGCCGGCCTTCCTGGAGCCCTACAAGAAGGGCATGGAGCTGGCCGTGGAGCAAGTCAACGCCGCCGGCGGCGTGGGTGGCAGAAAGCTGGAGCTGATCACGCGCGACGACAACGGCACGCCGGGCGACGCCGTGCGCGCCGCCGACGAGCTGATTGCGCGCGAGAAGATCGACGTGCTCATGGGCAGCTTCCTGTCGCACGTCGGCCTGGCGCTCACGGACTACGCACAGCAGAAGAAGCGCTTCTTCCTGGCCGCCGAGCCGCTCACCGACAAGATCGTCTGGGAACAGGGCAACCGCTACACCTTCCGCCTGCGGCCCTCCACCTACATGCAGGTCGCCATGCTGGTGCCCGAGGCGGCGCGCATGAACAAAAAGCGCTGGGCCATCGTCTATCCCAACTACGAATACGGCCAGTCGGCGGTGGCGACCTTCAAGCAGCTGCTGGCCGCCGCGCAGCCGGGCGTAGAGTTCGTCGCCGAGCAGGCCACGCCTCTGGGCAAGGTGGACGCGGGCAGCGTGGTGCAGGCGCTGCAGGATGCCCGGCCGGACGCCATCTTCAACGTGCTGTTCGCCGCCGACCTGGCCAAGTTCGTGCGCGAGGGCAATACGCGCGGCCTGTTCGAGCAGCGCGCCGTGGTCAGCCTGCTGTCGGGCGAGCCGGAATACCTGGACACGCTGAAGACCGAGACGCCCAACGGCTGGATCGTCACCGGCTACCCCTGGTATGCCATCAAGACGCCCGAGCACCAGGCGTTTCTGGACGCCTATCAAAAGCGCTTCAAGGACTATCCGCGCGCCGGCTCGGTGGTGGGCTACAACGCCGTGCTGTCGGTGGCGGCGGGCCTGAAGAAGGCCGGCTCGGCCGATACGGAAAAACTGATTGCCGCCTTCCGCGGGCTGGAGGTGGCCACGCCGTTCGGCCCCATCACCTACCGCACGCAGGACCATCAATCCACCATGGGCGCCTACGTCGGCAAGACGGCCCAGCAGCAGGGCAAGGGCGTGATGGTGGACTTCACCTACATGGACGGCGGCAAGTTCCAGCCCTCGGACGCCGAGGTGGCCAGGCTGCGCCCTGCGGGCAAGTGAGGCTGGCGGTGGCGGTCGTTCGGCGGTGCTGGCCCCCATCCCGGCCTTCCCCCAGGGGGGGAAGGAGCAGGGGGGCAGTTATGCCTCGGGCCTTGCCCCGTTTCCCTTTGGGAGAGGGTGGGGGTGAGGGCAGGTCCGCCATGGGCGCAACACCCGCTCCAACCCAAGCCCCATGACCCTCTCCAGCCTGCTCGTGCAGCTGCTCAACGGCCTGGCCGGCGCGTCCACGCTGTTCCTGGTCGCCGCCGGCCTGTCGCTGATCTTCGGCGTCATGCGCATCGTCAACTTTGCGCACGGCTCGCTCTACATGCTGGGCCTGTACGTGGCGTACTCCAGCGTCGAGCACCTGGCCGGCCGCATCGGCTTCTGGCCGGCGCTGCTGCTGGCGCCGCTCGTGGTGGGCGCGCTCGGCGCGGTGGTGGAGCTGGCGCTGCTGCGCCGCATCTACCGCGCGCCCGAGCTGCTGCAGCTGCTGGCCACCTTCGCGCTGGTGCTGGTCCTCAAGGACGCGGCGCTGTGGCTGTGGGGCCCGGAGGAGCTGTTCGGCCCGCGCGCGCCCGGTGCTCTCGCCGGCGCGGTGGACGTGCTGGGGCGGCGCTTTCCGGTCTATGACCTGCTGGTGATGGCCGCCGGCCCGCTGGTGCTGCTGCTGCTCACGCTGCTGCTCAAGCGCACGCGCTGGGGCCGGCTGGTGCGCGCGGCCACGCAGGACCGCGAGATGGTCGGGGCCCTGGGCGTCCACCAGGCCTGGCTGTTCACCGGCGTCTTCGCCCTGGGCGCGCTGCTGGCGGGCCTGGCCGGCGCGCTGCAGCTGCCGCGCGAGCCCGCCAGCCTGGAGCTGGACCTGGCCGTCGTCACTAGCGCCTTCGTCGTGGTGGTGGTGGGTGGCATGGGCTCGCTCGCCGGGGCCTTCGTCGCGGCGCTGGTCATCGCCGAAGTCAAGGCGCTGTGCATCTGGCTGGGCGTGGTGCAGCTGGGGCCGTTCCTGATCGCCTTTCCCAAGCTCACGCTGGTGGCGGAGTTTCTCGTCATGGCCGCCGTGCTGCTGTGGCGCCCCTGGGGGCTGCTGGGGCGCGCGCAGGCACCGGTGCGGCTGCTGGCGCGCGCCGAGGCGCCGCTGCACGCGGCCACGCCCGGCCAGCGCGCGGGCTGGCTGCTGCTGCTCGCCGCCCTGGCCGCCGTGCCCTGGCTGGCCGGGCCGGGCAGCTACGCCAGCGTGCTGCTGGTCGATGTCTTCATCGCCGCGCTGTTCGCCGCCAGCCTGCACGCGCTGATCGGCCCGGGCGGGCTGCATTCCTTTGGCCACGCGGCGTATTTCGGGCTGGGCGCGTATGGCGCGGCGCTGCTGGTGCACCACGGCCAGCTGCCCTTCGGCCTGGCGCTGGCCGCCGCGCCGCTGGTGGCGGCCGCCGGGGCGCTGGTCTATGGCGGGCTGTGCGTGCGCCTGTCGGGCATCTACCTGGCCATGCTGACGCTGGCCTTCGCGCAGATCACCTGGGCCATCGCCTGGCAGTGGGACGCCGTCACCGGCGGCAGCAACGGCATCACGGGCGTGTGGCCGCCCGAGGTCCTGGGCGGGGGCGCAGGCTTTTACTGGCTGGCGCTTGCCCTGTGCGCAGCGGGCGTGGCGCTGCTGCGCCGCGCGCTGCTCTCGCCCTGGGGCCTGGCGCTGCGCGCGGCGCGCGATTCGGCCCCGCGCGCCGAGGCCCTCGGCATCGACGTGCGCGGCGTGCAGTGGGCGGCCTTCGTGCTGACCGGGGCGCTGGCGGGGCTGGCCGGGGCGCTGTTCGCCTTCTCCAAGGGCAGCGTGTCGCCGGACGTGCTGGCGGTGGCGCGCTCGGTCGATGGCCTGGCCATGGTGCTGCTGGGCGGCGTGCAGCAGCTGGCCGGCCCGCTGGTGGGCGCGGCGGCCTTCACCTGGCTGCACGACAGCCTGGCGCGCGCCACCGAGTACTGGCGCGCCCTGCTGGGCGGCATCATCCTGCTGCTGGTGCTGTTGTTTCCGCAGGGAATTTCGGGTTTTGCCCAATACTGGCGCGGACTTTCAGCTATGAAAAAAGATGCTCCGGGAGGGCCGGCATGAGCGCGCCGCCGCTGCTGAGCGTGCAGGGCCTGCGCAAGGCCTTTGGTGGCGTGCAGGCCGTGCAGGACGTTTCGCTGCAGCTGGCCGAGGGCGAGCTGCTGGCGCTGATCGGCCCCAATGGTGCAGGCAAAAGCACCACCTTCAACATGGTCGGCGGCCAGCTCGTGCCCGACGCCGGGCGCGTGCTGCTGGCCGGGCAGGACATCACCGGCGTGCCGCCACGCCGCCTGGCGCGCCTGGGCGTGGGCCGCACCTTCCAGATCGCCGAGACCTTCGCCAGCCTGACCGTGCTGCAGAACGTGCAGGCGGCGCTGCTGGCCCAGGCGCGCGCCACGGCGCGCTGGTGGCAGCGCGCCGACGCCCATCAGCCTGCAGAGGCGCTGCAGCTGCTGGCGCAGGTGGGCCTGCAGGAGCAGGCCGCGCGCCCGTGCAGCGAACTGGCCTACGGCGACGTCAAGCGCCTGGAGCTGGCGCAGGCGCTGGCCGGGCAGCCGCGCCTGCTGCTCATGGACGAGCCCACCGCCGGCATGGCGCCGGCCGAGCGCGTCGCGCTGATGCAGCTGGTGCGGGACCTCGCGCGCGCGCGGCGCATGGGCGTGCTGTTCACCGAGCACAGCATGGACGTCGTGTTCGGCCAGGCCGACCGCGTGGCCGTGCTGGTGCGCGGGCAATTGCTGGCCGAGGGGCCGCCGCGGGAGATCCAGGCCGATGCGCGGGTGCAGCAGGCGTACCTGGGGGGTGGTTTTGGCGAGGCGCTCGGGCGGGAGGGCGCGCCGGGGAGTACGGCGCTCGCCGGCCCTCACCCCGCCTCGTCCCTGCTCAACGTCCAGGACCTGCACGCCTGGTACGGCGCCGCGCACATCCTGCAGGGCGTGTCTCTCGCCGTCGCACCGGGCGAGGTCGTGGCGCTGATGGGGCGCAACGGCGCGGGCAAGTCCACCACGCTCAAGAGCATTGCCGGGCTGCTGGCGCGCACCGCTGGCCGGGTGGAGTTCATGGGCGCGTCCCTGCTGGGCTGGCCGGCGCACCGCATCGCCCGCGCCGGCCTGGGCTACGTGCCCGAGGAGCGGCGCATCTTCACCGACCTCACCGTGCTGGAGAACCTCGACGTCGGCCGCCAGCCGCCGCGCCGCCGGCCCGATGGCCGGCCACTGGCGCCCTGGACGCCCGAGCGGCTGCTGGCGCTGTTTCCCAACCTGGCCGAGATGCCGCACCGCCCGGGCGGGCGCATGAGCGGGGGCGAGCAGCAGATGCTGACCGTGGCGCGCACGCTCATGGGCCAGCCCCTGCTGGTGCTGCTGGACGAGCCCTCCGAGGGCGTCGCGCCCCTCGTCGTCCAGCAGATGGCGCGCGCCATCGCCGAGCTCAAACAGCAGGGCCTGGGCATCCTGCTGTGCGAGCAGAACCTGCCCTTTGCCGCCGCCGTGGCCGACCGCGCCTGCGTGCTGGAGCAGGGCCGCATCGTGCACGAGGCGCCCATGGCGCAACTGGTGGCCGACGAGGCGGCGCGGCGGCGGTATCTGGGGGTGTGAAGGAGCGGCAGGCGAACGATTTGGAGTGCCCATGAAACGGCCCGGGGTGGCAGGCGCGCATGAACGACGCACTGCGCGACTGGTTGCGCACGCACAAACCTGCTTGCGTTCCGCAAGCCATGCCCGCCGCGCAGTCTCTCTGGCTCAGTCCTGCGCCGCCCGCAGCACCCGCCGGTACTGCACGGCCTCGGCCACGTGGACCGTGCCCACCGTCTCGCTGCCGGCCAGGTCGGCAATGGTGCGCGCCACCTTGAGCGCGCGGTGCGTGCCGCGCGCCGACCAGGCCAGGCGCGTGGCGGCGGTCTGCAGGAAGGCGCGGGCGGCCGGCTCCAACCGGGCGTGCTCGTCGATCTCCTGGCCGGCCAGCGCCTGGTTGGCCTTGCCCTGGCGCGCCAGCGCCCGGCCGTGCGCGGCGCTCACCCGTTCGCGCACGGCGCTGCTGGCCTCGCCCGGCGGGGCGGCCAGCAGCTCGTCCGCGGGCAGGGCGGGCACTTCCACGTGCAGGTCGATGCGGTCGAGCAGCGGGCCCGACAGTCGGCCCTGGTAGCGCGCCACCTGCTCGGGTGTGCAGTGGCAGGCGCGCTGGCGTGAGCCGGCGAAGCCGCAGGGGCAGGGGTTCATGGCGGCTACCAGCTGAAAACGCGCGGGGAACTCCGCGCGCCGCGCCGCACGGGCAATCGTGATGCGCCCGCTCTCCAGCGGCTCGCGCAGCGCCTCCAGCGCGCTGCGGGCAAATTCGGGGAACTCATCGAGAAAGAGCGTGCCCTGATGGGCCAGCGATATCTCGCCCGGCCGGGGGGGCGATCCGCCCCCGACCAGGGCCACGGCGCTGCAGCTGTGGTGCGGGCTCGCCGTGGGCCGCTGCATCCACTGCGCCGCAGAGAAGCGCCCGGCCAGGCTGGCGATGGCTGCGCTCTCGAGCGCCTGCTGCACCGTCATCGGCGGCAGCAGGCCGGAAAAGCGCTCGGCCAGCATGGACTTGCCCGAGCCCGGCGGCCCCACCAGCAGCAGGCCGTGGCCGCCGGCGGCGGCGATCTCCAGCGCGCGCCGGGCGGCGGCCTGGCCTTTCACATCGGCCAGATCGGGGCCGCAGGGCGCCGTCTGCAGCGGCGCGGGCGCAAGCCGCTGCCAGCCGCCGTCGTCCGCGCCTTCCCCGGCCTGCCAGGCCGGGTCGTCCCCGGCGGGCACGAACTGCCGCACCACATCCAGCAGATGCCGCGCGCGCCAGATGCAGGCGTCCGGCACCAGGGCCGCCTCCTCGGCGCTGCCGGGCGGCAGCACCATGCGCGGCGCGGCTTCGGCCTGGGCGGCCAGCGCCAGCGCCACGGCCAGCGCGCCGCGCACCGGGCGCAGCTGCCCGGACAGTGACAGCTCACCGGCAAATTCCCAGCCCGCCAGCCGCGCCGCGTCCAGCTGTCCGCTGGCGGCCAGGATGCCCAGGGCGATGGGCAGGTCGAAACGCCCCGAGTCCTTGTGTGATTGAAAAAAAATTATGAGAAACTGGTCAATTGCTATTTAAGAACGGACATCCGAATGATCCAGGAAAGCGTTCAAGAACAGCTGTTGGCCTTCCTTACACGAGAGGAGGAGCCCATGGTGCGAGGCGTAGTACGCAAGGTGCGGGAGAACCCATTCAGTGTTACCGCACGGCTGTCCAGCAAAAAACTCGGACAGACAATCCAAGCAGAATCCCTATTGGAATACGATTTTTTGAACATCCTCGACTTTGATCCGAGGGTGGAGAAATACGGTGCTCAATGTTTATCCGTTCCTTGGATCGACCCTACTGGGCGGCGTCTTCTTTATACACCCGACGTGCTCGTGAAATTCACGCGCGAAGCGCGGGAAGCGGATCGCCGGCTGGGAGGAACGATTTTTGAGGTTAAGCCGTCGGCAGTGCTCTCCGATAAATTGGCCGAACTAAAGCCGAAATATCGGGCCACCATGCGAATCCTGCGGGGGACGGGTGTGCGTTTCAAGCTCATTACAGATCGGCAGATCAACCGAGTCTTCGCAGCTAACGTCAGGTTCTTGCTCAACTACAAGGTCGAGCGATTTCAGAATGCCAAGGATCCCCAGGAAAAATCCATGGACGCCGCGTTGCTAAAAATGGTCTGGGGCTTGAATGAACCGACGACCCCGCAGAAAATTCTGGATGAATTCAGCCAGAGTTTCGAGTTGCGTGCGCGTCTCCTTACTAGACTCTGGTACTTTGTCGCTATATGCGCGCTCGAAACCGATTTGATTGAGCCATTGACTATGAATAGTGTCGTGTGGCCCGGAATTTTTCATCGGCCGTTCCAGACCACATATCCCACACCAAAGTGGAGGCAGGAGGTATATGACTGGTATCGCTAAGGTTGTTGCCGGCGCAATCGTGAAACTTGACGGCAACAGGGAGTACATAGTTCGTCGTTTCGAAACGCCGACACGCGTGGAAATTCGAGATATGGATACCAATGAGGTCAAAGTTGTCCCGTTGGAACACCTGCGATGCAAAGTTCCTGCATCGCGCCGCCAGAACATCGATCTCGATGCGATTGCAGAACCACGACTCGACGCAGCACAGGAAAAATATGCTGTGCTCAAACCTCTGCTTGATGCCGGAAAATGGACGCCAGCCGATATTGATGCGGCGGCAATGCAAGCCGGAGTTGCGCGCTCGACGATCTATCGATGGCTCAAGGATTTTCAGCAGGGCAATCTCGTATCGAACCTGATGCGGAAACGACGCAAAGATGTCGGTATTCAGCGCCTACCGCCCGAAGTCGAAAAAATTATGCGCGAGGTCATCACTGATTACTGGCTCACACCAGAGCGGCGTAGTGCGACTCGCGCGCACCGTGAAGTGAAGCGCCTTTGCTGGAACGCCAGTCCAAGGCTGACGCCCCCAAGCTTGCCAACGTTCATAGCGCGAATTGCGAAGATGGACAGCAAACACGTCGCAAAGCGGCGTGTCGGCCAACCGGCTGAAGATAAGCTCAAACTCGTGGATGGTACGGTGCCGTTTGCCGATCGGCCGTATGGCATATTGCAGATTGATCACACCCTGATGGACATTCAGCTTGTGGATGAAGAGCGTCGAATTCCGATCGGCCGTCCTTGGCTGACTCTTGCCATCGATGTCTATAGCCGCATGGTCGCGGGTTATTATATCTCATTTGATCCGCCTGGCACATTAGGTACGGGAATATGCGTAGCCAACGCCATTTTGTCGAAGAAAAGTTTGCTCAGTAGACTTGGGCTGTCAAATGAGTACCCGTGCATGGGAAAGCCGCAAATCATCCACATGGATAACGCGCGGGAGTTTCATGGAAAGGCGCTTGAGCGCGCTTGTCTGGAATATGGCATCGACTTGGTTTTCCGCAAAATAAAGACCCCGCGCTACGGGGCGCATATCGAGCGTTACTTAGGGACGCTGGGAGGCGAGATTCATGCATTGCCGGGTACGACTTTCTCCAACTCCAACGAGCGAGGTAACTACGACTCTGAGGGTCGCGCCGCGTTAACGCTTAAGGAGTTTGAGCTGTGGCTCGGAAATGTAATAATTGGCCTATACCACAACCGAGAGCACGGCGGCACTGGCGAAGAGCCAATCAGGCGCTACACGCGAGGCATTCTTGGCGACGCCAAAACCGCTGGCGTCGGCCAAGTAGAAGTGGTCACTGACGAGGAGCGGCTGCGCATCGATTTTTTGCCGTTGTTTGAGCCAACCGTGCAAACCTATGGAATCAAGATCGATCATATTTGTTATCACTCGGACGTGCTCAGACGATGGGTCGGGTCGGTAGATCCAAAGAAAAAGACTGAGCGCCGGAAGTTCATTTGCCGAAGGGATCCAAGAGACATCAGTAGCATCCTTTTTTACGACCCGGATGCGGAGACGTATTTTCGCGTGCCCTATCGCAACATGGCGCATCCGGCGATCAGTCTGTGGGAGTTGCGCGCGATACGCGCTCACCTTCGTGAGCAAGGAAAGAAGGATGCCGACGAAGATGTAATTTTTCGGGCGCTCGACGAGATGCGGCGGATTGAAGAGGAGGCCGTGCGGGCGACTGCCAAGGCACGGCGTAGCCAAGGCGCGCGTCGTTCCATGCGTCGACGTGATTCTCCGGCGCCCGCTGGTTCGAACGCGCCCATTGAGGGCGATCTGAAAGAAGCTGCGGATGGTGTGGAATCGCCACTGCCAAGCTCGATCGTGCCGTACGACGAGATAGAACGTTTTTAGGAGCCACATGGATTCGAATAATGATCCCTATCTTCGCATTCAAGCTTTGAAGCAACCGGTGTGGATTGGCTATGGGCGCGTGGTGGAAATACGGCGGCAAATGGAAGAGCTGTTCAATCATCCTCGCATGCATCGAATGCCTAACCTCGCAGTAATCGGCGAGTCGAATAATGGTAAGTCGATGCTATTGAACAATTTTGCGCGTCGACACGATCCTACACGTGCTCCAGGGTACAGCGTCAACGACGACAAGATCGAGCGACCTGTTTTTCTCTTTCAAGCGCCGCCAGAGCCTGACGAGGGACGGCTTTACAACCGCATGCTCACCGAACTCTACGCCCCTGGAGCAGACCGCGAGCCCGCCGAAAGCAAGCTGCGGCGGGTCAGCGTCATTCTTAAGGCTTTGAAGACGCGCATGGTGCTGATCGACGAGTTCGGCTTCTTTCAAGCAGGCACTCCCATGAAACAGCGCAAACTCCTCAATGCCCTGAAATTCCTGGGAAATGAATTGCAGATCCCGATCGTCGTCGCAGCGGTGCCAGAGACCTTGAATCTGCTGCAGTCCGATCCTCAAGTGGCGAATCGTTTCGAACCCGTGTTCTTGCCAAAATGGAAGATGGGGGAGGATTTTCAGAAGCTACTCGCCACGATGGAAAAGACCCTCAGCCTACGGTTGCCATCCAACCTCGCGGCCGAAGCAGCCGCACAACGCATTCTCGACGAAAGCAACGGAATCATCGGTTACATGTCCGACCTGTTGCAGATGCTGGCAATTGATGCCATCCGAAGCGGTGCGGAATGTATCACCTCACACGCGCTAAAAGAAGCCAATCTCAAAAGGCTTGGCTGGGTTCACCCGAACCGTCGGCACCGTTACGCGGGCTAAATCATGAGTGTACGCCTCCTGCCCGTGCGCTTTCCTCCGCTACCCGATGAGTTGCTGTCCTCGTGGTTTGTTCGCCTTGCTCACGCCAACGGAGAAAAATCGCACAGCTTGAGCTTCAAAATGTTTGATGGCGGGCTCAATTTCGTTCAGGGAGGTGACCAAAATCTGGATCGAGGGCATGACGCAGATGTGTTAAGGATTTTGGCTCTTGCGACCAGGACTGCAAAGGAGCGAGTTGCCGCATCCACCTTGGGTGCCTATTCAGGCTACCTATGGGATGAGATTTCAGCGCGCGGAGTTCGGCGCTGGGTTATGCCAGTTTTGAGCCGAAGCAGCGGACGAACGGGGTATGGATTGCAGGCATGTGCAGAGTGTCTGCGCAGTGATGAAATGCCATATTTCAGGCGTTCTTGGCGACTTGCGTTTCACATCGCGTGTCCGTTCCACGGTTGCCTACTGATGGATCATTGCTTCGCTTGTGAAGCGCCGCTTGTCATCCATCGTGGCGACGTTGGCATATTCACACCCGAGCCCGAATCGTCTGCAAGGTGGTGCAGCTATTGCCGAGCAGACCTCGCTGACGCCATGATTTCAAGTCATAAGCTAGATGCCGACTTGCTCGAATTTCAGATCCTTCTCCTCAGCACTCTACGGCGAGGTTGGATCAATGTGGGTGGCCGCGTGATTAATTCAGTGTTGTTCTTTGAGGGTCTGCGGATGCTGTGGGCCTTTCTCGACGCGCCAAGATGGTCTGCTTCATTCCGCCGTGGCATGCAAAGACGTGGCTTTTCCTTTATTGAGGGACAAGAAAAGCGGTATGGCGGTGCTGACGTCCGGCGTACAGAAGGACGGCACAAGTTGCTGGCGGCTTCAGGTTGGTTGCTGGATGATTGGCCGAATAGATTCGTCGAGGTTGCAAGCGAAGCAAGAGTGTCGAGCAATCACGTGCTCCATTTTAGCTTGCACGGTCAGGGATCGACGCCGTTCTGGCTATGGAAGCCCATCCACGATTTTCTAGATCGATCGATGTATGTGCCCAGTGACGAAGAAATTACGAATGCTTTTCTGTATCTAGTACGCCTTGGGGGACGTGTCCGTCAACGCGATGTGTGCTGCTTGCTTAACATGCGAACTAATCACAGTTTTCGTGTAGCAGCTGTCATGAAATCTTGTCATCTCCTCTGATCTGCGCATATTCACCGCCGGGTCAGGCTTTAGACGGCCGCTCCGTTTCCCCTCGATTCAATTTTAGTTGAGTATGGTGGCGAGATAGCTGAAATTCGCCATGTTGCGAGCTCGGCGTTGAGGATAATATTTCAATTTCGCCGCTCATTCAGTATATTAAAGCGCCAATTTGAGGCTCTCAGCGCCGCAGTAGCTCATCCTGCGCCACCCGCCGACCTTGCAATTCGAGGGCTTTCCCGGCCTTCCGTCCGTAGAGGAAGCACGGCAAATCGTTCTCGCTGAGCCCCGCTGTGGCGCACTGTTGTTTTTTACAGTATTTGCGAAGGGGCTAACTGGTGAACTTCACCAGTTGGACCTACCCGGCGCTAGAATGCGCCTCATGAAGACCACATCAAAAATCAGCGGAGCGACGCCCGCCCACTTTTCCGGGCATGAGACGTTCCCTCTGCGTCAAATGTGGCTCAAGAAGGCCTTTGACCAAGCAACCGATGGCGGCCTGATCCGCAAAACGACCTTCACCGACGAGAGCGCAATCGCCTGTTTTGGCGTCGGCAAGAACATGGTCGCGTCGATCCGGCATTGGGCCTTGGCATGCGGGGTCATGCGCCAGGCCGACGGTGGCTTCCGCGTCGGCAACCTCGCCTCCGAGATCCTGCAAGACGGCGGTCTCGACCCCTATGCGGAGAGCCCCTCGACCGCATGGCTCGCCCATTGGCAGCTCGCGGGCCGATGCTTCCGCTCGACCACATGGCATTGGCTGTTCAACCATGTGACGGCGCCTACATTCACCCGCCAAGAGCTCGAGGAGCCTCTGGCTCGATACGCCCGCGAGCTCGATCCAAAGCATCGCCTCTCCGCCTCGACGATCTCGCGTGACTTGGAGACGTGCCTTCGCAGCTACGCCCCGCGCGCGGCCGGCGGCTCGCCCGAGGACTTCGCCGAGCCGCTGCTTGGCGAATTGGGCCTGCTGCAAGAGGTCCACAAAGGGCAATACGCCTTCCGTCGCGGCCCGAAGGCCTCTCTTCACGATGGTGTCTTCGCCTATGCACTCATCGACTTTTGGGACCGAGAGGACGAAGGCCAAAGCTCGCTGGCCTTCGAGACCGTCGCCTATGCGGAAGGCTCTCCGGGACGGGTCTTCAAGCTCGACGAGGAATCGATCGCGCAACGGCTCATCGCCCTCTCCGATTTCACTGGGCGCAGGCTCGAATGGACCGATTCGGCGGGACTGCGGCAAGTCCATCGCAAGCACATGACCCGGGAAGACATCAAGAACATGATCAGGTGCGCCTATGACTGAGAAGAAGCAACAGGCCCTCTCTGACATCGTCCAGATTTCGCGCCAATACCAGCGCTCCATCCGCGTCGATGCGGACATCGGCCGAGCCGACGCCCTCTCCGGTTACATCTGCCATGCGACCGCGGCCTCCGTGGTCGAGGGCATGTGCAGGCAAATCGCGGAAACCAATCAACGCTGCTTCACCTGGACGGGGCCGTTTGGCGGAGGCAAGAGTTCGCTGGCAGTAGCTTTGGCGAGCGCGCTGCACACCAACAAGACTCTGCGGGTCAAGGCTCGCCAAGCCCTGCATCTGGACTCCAAGCCGCTCTTCGACAAAGCTTTCCCCGTTCAGAAGGGATGGCTGATCGTCCCGGCCGTGGGCCGGCGCGGCAGCGTCGTGGCCGAGCTTCATGCTGCCCTACGCAGGGCGCAGGGCAAGACGGTCGACGGCCGCAGCAAGCCCACCTCGCAGTCTCTCATCGCCGATTTGCTCGAAGAAGCCAAGAGCCGCCCGCACGATGGCGCGCTGGTTCTCATCGATGAGATGGGCAAGTTCCTGGAGGCTTCGGCCCTGGGCTCTGGAGACGATGTCTACTTTTTCCAAGAGCTCGCCGAGGCCGCGGCCCGCTCCGAAGGCCGACTGGTGGTCATCGGCGTGCTGCATCAGTCCTTCGCGCAGTATTCGGCCCGGCTGGGCATCGACACTCGCGATGATTGGGCCAAAGTTCAAGGCCGCTACGTCGACTTGCCCTTCGTCGCCGCGAGCGACGAAGTCGTCGAGCTCATCGGCCGCGCGATCCAAGCTAAGGAGCGTCCGCCATGGATGCGCGACGCGTCCAAGGCCATCGCCGAGGCGATCCGCGCGCGCCGCCCCGCCGTGGGGCAGAATTTCGCCAAGGCCTTAGAGGCCTGCTGGCCGCTGCATCCAGCCATGGCCGCGCTGCTGGGCCCGATCTCCAAGCGGCAGTTTGGCCAAAACGAGCGCAGCACCTTCGGCTTCCTGTCGTCAGTGGAGCCGCATGGCTTCCGCTCCTACCTGAACTCGACGCTCAAAAGCGAAACGAGCTGGTATCGCCCAAGCGATTACTGGGACTACCTGCGCTCGAACTTGGAGCCCGCGATCCTCGCCTCCCCTGATGGGCATCGCTGGTCGCAGGCCGTCGAAGCGGTGGAGCGGGCCGAAGCCAAGACGGGCGACGTCTTGCTCGTGTCGCTGATCAAGAACATCGCGGTCATCGACCTGTTCCGCAACGGATCGGGCCTGGCGGCTGACGCGGCGGTCGTAGCCGCGCTCTTCTACGGCAAGACGCCCGAGGAGCTCGACGCCGCGCTGCAAAAGCTCAGCTCGCTCAAGGTCGCGCTCTTCAAGAGCTACACCGGCGCTTGGTCAGTGTTCGAGGGCAGCGACTTTGACATCGACGCGGCCATCGCCCAAGCCCTGGCCGCCTCGCCTGGCATCGACTACGCACGGCTGGCTCAACTCATGGGGCTGCATCCCGTGGTGGCCAAGCGGCACTATCACGAGACGGGCTCCATGCGCTGGATGGAGCTCTCACTGTGCAGCATCGAGCAGGCCGAGAAGATCGCCGCCAACTTCCAGCCCAAGAAGGGCGAGTTCGGCACCTTCATCCTCGCCCTTCCGGGCAAGGGCATGAGCCCGAGGGCGGCGCGCATCCGCGCGCAGGCCTGTTCAAAACTCCGTCCCTGGCCGGTGATGGTGGGCATCCCCTCCAACCACGCTCGCATCGCTGAGCTCTCCGCGGAGCTGGTTGCCTTGGAGCAAGTCAAGGATCGCCACGAGCTCTCAGGCGACGCCGTGGCCCGCCGCGAGGTCTACGCGCGTCTGGCCGCCACACGCGCCGACCTTGAGGACCAGTTGCAAGCCGCCGTGTCGCTCGCAAAGTGGCACGACGGAACCGATCAAGTCGTCGAGCCTGGCTCGAGGCTCTCACCTGTGGCATCCGTCCTCGGCGAAGAGCTGTTCAGCCATTCGCCACCGGTGTGGAGCGAGCTGGCCAACCGCGACAGCGTGTCGAGCAACAGCGTGAAGGCGCGCCGCGACCTGCTACACGCGATGATCAATGCCGAAGGCCAAGAGGCCCTTGGCTTCGAGGGCTTCCCCGCTGAGCGTGGGCTCTACGAGACGCTGCTGCGGAACACGGAGCTGCACCGTCAAGACGTTACCGGAGCCTGGCGCTGCATGCCTCCAGGCGATGGGTTCGCCGAAGGCTTCGCGCCGCTATGGGATGCGACGCGCGCGCTCTTCTCAGATGCCAACGCCCGCGTGGGTGCGCATGAGGTCTACGAGCTGTGGAGCTTGCCGCCCTTCGGCATGAAGCTAGGCATCCAGCCGGTGATCCTCACGGCGTTCCTGCTCGCCCACAAGGCCAACATCGCCGTCTACAAGGACGGGATGTTCGTGCCCCGGCTCACCGACTTCGACATCGACGAGTGCCTGCAAGACCCCGATCGCTTCTCCCTGCGCTGGGTAGCCATCGACGAGGACAAGAGCCGCATCCTCGAAGGTATCTCCACGCTCTTGGCCGAGATCGGCGAGAACGCCGGGGCTGCCGACCCGCTTGAAGCCGCGCGCGGCCTGGTGGCCATGGTCTTCAATCTGCCCGAGTGGGCCCGAAGGACTTCTCGGCTCGGCCAGACGGCCAAGGACATGCGCGACATGCTCTTGAAGGCCAGCGACCCACACAAGGTCCTGTTCGTCGACCTGGCTTCGCTGCTGAGCGCCGCTGATGGCAAGACCTATGTGAAGGCCCTGCGCGCGCCGCTGCAGGAACTCGCCGGCGCCTACAACAAGATGCTCGGCGAGGTCGAAGCCAAGATGTTCGATGCGCTCGACGCGAGCCGCGATGATCTCGAAGCCTTGCGCGAGCGGGCCAGCTCCGTCTCCGGCGTCTCGGGCGACCTGCGTCTGGACGCGTTCGCGACGCGCTTGGCCAACTTCGACGGAAGCCGAGCCTCGCTTGAAGGCATCCTGAGTTTGGCGGCCGAGAAGCCGCCTCGCGACTGGGTTGACCGCCACATCGACGCGGCGATCTTGGAGCTAGCCAAGTTCGCCCGGCGCTTCCGCGAAGCCGAGGCTTTCGTGGCCGTGCAAGGCCGCAAAGCGCACAGCGAAGCCATCGCCGTAGTCATCGGCGCGGGCTCGGACACCAAGACGATTTCGCGCTCGTTCGCGATATCCGATCGCCACCGCAAGACGGTGGAGTCCAAGGCCGACGAGGTCGCCTCGATGCTGGAGGGTCAAGGCTTGGGGACGGAAGTTTTGCTGGCGATCCTGGCCAAGGCCGGGATGAAGCTGGCGTCCATCGACAAGGAGGTGGTCAATGGCTGAACGTCATGTTCTGGGGATCTCCGGTGGTAAAGACAGCGCCGCGTTGGCCGTCTACATGCGCGACCGCCACCCCGAGCTCGACATTGACTACTTCTTCACCGACACCGGCGAAGAGCTTCCTGAGGTCGAGGAGTTTCTGGGCAAGTTGGAGGGCTTCCTTGGCAAGCCGATCGCTCGCCTGAACCCCAAGCGCAACTTCACCTTCTGGCTGCGCCAATACGACCATTTCCTTCCCAATCCCAACTCGCGCTGGTGCACGCGCAAGTTGAAACTGGCCCCCTTCGAAGAATGGGTGAGACCCATGCTGGCCGCGGGCGACAAGGTCACTTCATACGTCGCGATCCGCGCCGATGAGGACTACCGCGAAGGCTACGCGGCCAAGGCGGACAACCTGTTCGTCAAGCTGCCCTTCCGCGAGGAAGGCATCGACAAGGCGGGCGTGATCGACATCTTGGAGAACTCCGGGGTCGGCTATCCCAAGTACTACGAGTGGCGCTCGCGCAGCGGCTGCACCTTCTGCTTCTTCCAACAGAAGATCGAGTGGGTGCGCCTCAGGGAGAGGCATCCCGAGGCCTACGCGGCCGCCAAGGCCCTTGAAAAGGACGCCTTGGAGCATGGCTCGCCCTTCACCTGGTCAAAGGGCGAGTCGCTCGGGGATATGGAGCAGCCGGAGCGCGTGGCGGAGATCAAGGCGGAATACGAGATCCGCCGCGCTCGCATGCGCAAGGCCATCCCCATTAATCCGCTGCGGCCTGGGAAGGCATGCCCCGAGGACATCGACGATGTCTACGGCGTGGATGAAGGCAACGGATCCTGCGCCGTTTGTCACAAGTAAATTCATAGCAGGCGAGGAGCGGATGAGCGCTGAAGGGAGCTATCGCAGCCAGGCGTCGAGCTTGTCGAAGACGCGTTGGCACAAGTGCTCTGAGCGCCTCGCGATGAAGGCCGCGTCCCAACGAAGACCATGTTGTCCTCTGAACGCAAGCGGCGCCAAGTGCGAGAGGTAGCTCGAGGCAGCGACTAGCGCAGAGAGGGCCGGAGGCACGCTGCCGATCCCGAGGGAAGCGGCGATAGCCGCTCCCGTCGGCCCCACTGCCGTCGACCCCGGCGTGGTGAGGTTCCAGTAGTAGAAGACCTTGTCGGGCCATTCGGAATAGATCGATGAGTTCACTGCACCCGAGAGTAGGGTCAGGTTGCCCAGCTTGTCGACGATCGAGTAGTTCCCTGGGTAGATCGTGGCATCGAAGTGCGCAGCGAACTTAATAGACGATGGCTGCTCACGAGTGGCAACGTGTTCGATCACCTCGTAGCTGCTCATGTGCCATACGCGGCAATTCAACAGGTCGGAGCAGTTCAGCATCCCATTGGTGAAAAACCCCTCGTTGCCAGCCGTAAGATCCGGTGCCGCGTCATGCGCCGAAGCCAGCAGTGCAAAGCGGCAAACCGCCCTTCGGGAATACCAGGCGTTCTCTTTGGCCAAGTCCACCCAGACTTGACGCGCAGCGACTGGATTCGCCGCGTCGTAGATCTTCTGGTTTTCCAATGCTTGCCTGAATGCCGCCTTGACAAACGCAGCAGTTTGATTCGCAGCCCCATTGGCGAAGGAGATGTTCCCGGCAGTCGACTGGAACAAGGCTCGATAGTCTGAGTCAGGGAAGCGGCCCTGCTGCGCTCCCATGTAGAGCGTAAAGAAGGCAGCCGTTGCCTTGCACACCGCCACAAACTCAGCCGCTGCGGCCGTCTTGGCAGCCGCGTTGGACTGTACGCGTAGCAGCTTGGAATAGAAGACACTCAGAACGGCATGGGCAAACTGATGCCCGGCGTCCTTAAGGTAGAACACACACAGCGCGGCGCGATCAGCCTGCTGCTGCGTCAGACCCATGTTTAGCAAGTGGTTGCACAGGCCGAATGTGGCCGAGTTCTTAGGAGACCTCCGCGGCTTGATGAACGTCAGGAAGTATTCCGCCTGATCTGCGATGGAGGTTACAAAATCGATCGACGTCTGTGTTGGCACACCAGCCAAAAGAGAGCCTTCGAGCGTGTCGGTCAGCCAGTCGCGCTCTTCGCTGAATCGCCTACTTCGCTCCATCCCATTGAAGACCAAGGCAGAGGACACGATCACCTTGTCCGTGAGATCCTCTTTGTCTGACGAGTTGCTCTCAGTCTCGAAAACCTTCTCGATGCGATCGACCTGCGGCTTGATCGCGGTGGAGTAGCCCGCGCCCCAGACTTTGACGATCTGCGGCTTGAACACTTCGAACGCGGTCAGCGGCGTGCCTGTCGCATTCAGCGACTGGAACATGTCGAAAGCCAACCCAAGGTCGAGACACTCGATCACAACCAGATGGCATGAATTCTTCAAGAACGAGCAGACGGCCAAGAGCAACATTCCGCCGCAGTAGAGAGCCTGCTTATCCGGCGGAAGGGTGTGGATGTTCGCCCAGTTGGGCGGATAAGCCATGAAGTTGGACAGACTGCCATCGGTGACGCCATTCGCCGATAACAGTCCAGTCGCAAGCCCGGCGTCTGCCGCCTTGATTTCTTCGCTGATCTTTTCTCGAAAAACCTCCAGTACTGACCCCACCCGCTCGTCGGTTGGGATCGCATCGATCGCGATCCCAGCAATGAATTTCGAGAGGAAGCTCGAGGTGTTGGAGAGATAGAAGTGGTTGATGTTTCCGCCAAGCGTCCACTGGTCAGACACAGGATTGGCGGACACGTCGCCTGCCCTGATGATCTTCGGCTTCAGCTTGGGCTGCGCGCCGGTTTTCGTGATCTCGACCGAATAAAACCGGCGAATGTTCGGAAGCTCATCGGTCAACTCGGTCGCAAGCGTATCGAACTCAGTAGCCGATCCAGCCAATGCCTTGAGCTTGGGCACCATCTGATTGATCTGCTCCTCGATGGCACAAGCGAGCATCGCGATCGAGGTGATGCGCTGTTGACCATCGACGACGTTGGCCACCTTTGTCAGCAGATTTGGCGTGTCAGAGTGGACGCCGGTTACGACATTTTTTTCGTCGTGAAGAATGACTGTTCCCAAGAAGATGCTGTTGTTGGGCTTGGTCAGCGTACGCTTGATGCTCGAGAAGATGTCCCCGATGAGCTTGGTCGCGTTCTCTTCGTCCCATGAGTAGTTGCGCTGGTAGTAGGGGACGTAAAAGCCGCGTCCTCCCTGGGAGAAGAAATCTTGGAGGCTAGCGGCATCGTGTTTGAATGGTTGCGCCACGGAGAGCTCCCTGAATTACTGGATTGAGTTATCGGCTCGGATGGCGGCCACAGCCGCTTCGATGTCTTGGTCGGACAGGAACGGCGCCTGAGCGAAAACCAGGCCCTGCTCGCCGTTTAGCTTGGCGGCCAAGTGGCCACGGCCCAGCAGCAACTCCGCCCCTGGGCGGTCGAGCGCAATCTTGGATGTAGCTTCGCTCGACACCTTCAAGAGCAGGCGGTTGCCCAAGTTTTCGCGAAGCTGCATTGGCATGACGTCCTTGTCGGGACGCTGCGCCGCGAAGATCAGGTGGATGCCAGCCGCGCGGGCTTTCACGCCGAGACGTTGCACCGCCGCGCCCACCCCCGCCTTATAGGCGTCGTCAAGCATCCAGTCGGCGAACTCGTCGTGAACCAGGAACACCATGGGCAGCCGTTCTTCGGCCGAGACCTTGGAGTTGTAGGTCGGCAGATCCCGTGTCCTGGCCTTAGCGAAAGCGCGGTAGCGGTCCTCCATCTCCTGGACCAGCGCTTCGAGAACCTCGCCGGCCTTCTCCTTGGTGGTGATGATCTCGTCGCGCATGTGCGGCAAGTCGGCCAAGGGGGCGTAGTCCACGCCCATCTTTGGATCGATCAAGATGATCTGGGCCAGATCCTTCGAGTTGGTCGCGGCGATATCCAAGAGCAGCGCCTGGATCAGCACCGACTTGCCGCTACCGGTCGTGCCAGCCACCAGGGAATGCGGCTCGTGCGAGGAGAGCCCGCCGAACTCTGCCCCAAGGTTCAGATACAGCAGCGCGCCGTTGATCTCTTGGAGGCCCAGAAGGAAGGACGTGTTGATCCCGGCGACGTTGCGATTGAGCTCGCGGCGCGACCAAAGCTCCCAGAGAGATACTGCCTGGCGCTTGGACCCGGCAACCGTCACTACAATCTCGCCGGGCTTGGGCTGGACCGTGACGAGGTTGATCGCATGCGTGGTCAGAAGCTGGGTTCGCTTGTTTTCGATGTCTTCGACACGCAGCCGGTCGGAGCCGGCCAGGCGCACCAGGCAGCCATTGGGGGTCAAGCGCGTGCCCAGGATGGCCGCCTGTAGGCCGTAGCTGTTGAGTGCGGCTTTGAGTTTCTTGGTGACATCATGGGCCCACTCCTCCCGCTCAGCGTCGGAGTGCGCGCCGCCGGCGAACTTGGAGGCGACCAGCTCCGAGAGCGCCGGGCCGGGGTTGGCGGCCGGCGCGGACGCGGGACTCGATGCCGAAGTCGTCGTCGTGGCGTTGGCTTGGGCCAGGCTTTGCTCCGGTGCCGCCGGCTCGGGCGCCGGGCTGCTGGCCGGAGCTGCCGCGACCGTATGCGTAGGCCACGGAGCGGAAGCGTCCTCCACCGGAGTATCGACCCCGCCGCTGGCGAGCTGCCCCATGGCGGCGAGCCAGGGCACGCGCGGGGCGGGCTTCTTGAAGCCGTGACCGCCCCAGGGCTGGTGGGATCCAAGCCCCGCGCGGGCATCGAGCCCACCGGCGCCCTTAGCGTAGGCCTCGACAAGCTTTCGCAGGTCGGGCCGGTCGAAGACCTCTTGCCAAGCCTTCACGCCGTTGGACTCCTCCAAAAGCTCCTGGTCGGATGCGGATGTCGACCCGGCGTCCGAGGTGTGGACGTAGACGTGTGAGTAGCCGCGCAGCGAGATCTCCACGTCGCCCTCGCGAAGCTTCGAGCGCGCACGCTCCATCAAGCCCGTCATGCCCGGCGGGATGTCAGCGTCGATGAGCATGTCGGCCAGGCGGGCCAGCCACACGTCGCGGTCGAGTCGGCCTGGGTCACCGAAGAGCGCTTCGCGGAACATGCCCAGAGTCGCCAGCAGCTGGTCCTTGGAATCCCGGCGCGCCTTGGCTAGGCCATCGGTGGCGACGTATTTCGATTCGACGACCGAAATGACCACCCGAACGCCTTCCTCCCGCTCCTCGACGTTGAGCGCGAGGATGTCGGCGATGCGGCTTTCTGGCTGTGAGAGCCAGCTCGCGTAGTCGTCGAGTAGGAAGTAGGCCGTTAATACCTGGCCCCCGGCCGCTGCGGCCTTGAACTCCTCGGCGAGCAAGTGGCGGCTGAGAACCAAGCCAATCATCTCGCCTGCGGAGATGCCGCGTTTGGCCGCCCGCAGCACGATGTCCCCGGAGACGGAGAGCGCATCGCGCTTGGCCTTGTCGGCGGCAGCCTGGATCTCGGCCGCGTCGAGCTGCAAATTCAGCTCATCGAGGCGGCGGCGCACCAGCACGCCCAGCAGCCGCAGCTCGGATGTCGAGCTCACGATCATGTTGCGGCCATTGGTTGAACCTCGGCGGTAGCGGACGACGGTGATGTCGTTGTGCTGGAGCTGGCGCTTGTCTAGCAGCTCGTCGTAGGTGGCGACCCATTCGGCCAAGTCGTGGGCGTCCTTGATCATCCCGACCAGCGCGGGGCTTTGCAGCGAGATGCGCCGGGCCGGCAGGTAGCGCTCGTCGGGCAACGCGTCGGTTTGGCGGCAGACGGCCGCCACGGCCGACACATAGGCCCAGCCGGACGCGGTCTGCCAGGGGCAGGCCAAGAACGTGGTGGATTTCAGCTCGTTCTCACCCGAGACGCTGCGATAGGACCAGCGCGAAGGGGCATGCTCCAGGTTGGGCCGATCATTCGTCCAAGAGACCGGCAGCCATTCAGACTGGGCCGCCCGCGCGACCACGTCATGCAAGAAGGCCACGTCGAAGGCCTTGAAGCCCTGGGCGCTCTCGCTTGGCGTGGCCGAGATCGGCGTCACCGAAATGCGCAGCTTCGAGATGAAGTTGTCGCTGGTCTCGCTGACCACGGGTAGATCCGGATCGTCCCCGGCCTTGTTGACCAGTTCGCCGTAGACGCTGCGAAGCTTGGCCGGGTCCGAATGGCGGACCGACACGCTGCATTGCAGCCTGCCGTCCTCTTGGATCGACGAGAGCTCGCGGACCGTCGCCAGCGGCAGCTCGGCCGCGTCGGCGTTGTAGAGCACGACGCTTAGGTTCGAGGCCTCGTGGGGCTGCAAACCGACGTAGCGCTCTAAGAGCTCGCGAGCCTGCTTAGCAGCTGCGGCCGAGTCCACATCGGTCATGGCGTCCTCGGCGCCGCGCGTGGGCGACTCCAAGAGGCTGTAGCCGTTGACCGTGCTGCTTTCCGAGACCAGCGTCGGCGCGCCGGCCCTGTTGAGGACGGCGATCTCCGGATAGAACGGGTGGGCGATCTCGTCGGAGAGCTCGCGCATGAAGATCTCGCGATCCCCGTAGAGGATGCTGTCGCTCGAAAGCAAGTGGGTGGCGAAACCGGCCACGCGGCGGGACTTCACCGCCAGGGCCTTCATGCGCTCCGGATGCCAGGGCGGTACGATCAGCGCGGGGTTGTCGCCCGCCACGCGGGCCGTGCCTACAGAGAGGATCTCGGAGACCAGGCGCGAGCGGCACACGTCGCCGCGAGCGTGAGTCATCAAGGTGGTCAACAGGGCGCCAAAGGATTCGGCTTGGCGCATGACTGCGTCGCCATGCAGTCCGATGGAAACGAAATCCTCCATCGCCTTGATGTAGTCCTCTTCGAACTTGTCCCATGAGGCCTTGACCTCGTCGCGCCGTGAGGGGGTCAGGCGCCCTTCGTCCGCGAGATCCTTGATCCGGGTCTTGATTTCGTGGCGCAGGCTTCGGAGCTTGTTGGCCGCGGGCACGAGCGAGCCCGCGTCGGTCGAATAAGTCGCCTCCAAGGTGCCGGTGTCGAGCAGCGAGACGTTTTGCACCCCGCCCTTCTTGCTCACCAGGCGGCGCGGGACTTCCGTGCAGCCGACCGCGCCCTTTTCCAAAAGGCGGCGCATGTCTGCGACCATCGACAGGCCGATCGATGTGGGCTTGTAGCTCCACAGGAGCTGGGTCTTAGCCAGCACCGTCTCCTTGTCTTTGGAGACCTGGACCAGGGCCACATCGAACTTAATCTGCAAGGCCACGCGCGAGAGCGACGAATTCGGCCGGACCTTGTTCTTCTTGTCGTTGCGAAGCTTCTTCTCCTTGGCGAAGAAGCTCTCATAGTCGAAGAGCGGGTCGGGCAGATTCGCGTTTCCGAGGCGCTCCACCTTCCATTCAGCCTTCGAGCCCATGAGCTCCTTCAAGCCGCGATACATCGCCGAGAAGTAGCTGCCAGCGTCGTAGTTGAAGCGCTCGCGCCACTCCTTGCGACCCTTGGCCACGGTAAAGCGCAGGATCCGATCGCCCTCGGCATCGCGTAGGCCCGCATGGAGACTATTGACCACGCGGGCGAAGCCGTCGAAGAAGTCGTTGCACTCAATCGGCTTGCCGTAGAGGGCTTTCTCCCAGCGGGCGCAGAGCTTGGCGTCCTGCTCAAGCAGCCGACGGTGCTTGACGAAGAATTCCTCGTCGTCTTCGTTGAAGTCGGAGCGTCGCTCGCGCGACTTCAAATCTTCCAGGAGCTTGCGGCCCTCGGGGTCGAGCGAATTCTCTTGGTCGCAGTCGTGATCGAAGAAGCGGACAGTGGCATCGGCCAAGCCGAGCTGCTTCTCCTTGGGCTTGTCGAAAGCCAGGTAGACGCCGTCGGCCTCCCATTCGAACTGCGCCAAGGCAGAGGCGGCCTCCTGGTCGCCGGCCGGGGCTGCGGCGAAAGCGTCGAGCGCAAGGCGCGCGGCTTCGGCGATCTCGGCGGCGTTGGCTGCGATGCGCTCGGACAACTCCTCTGGATCCAGCGGCTGGCCGTTCTGGCGAAGCTTCTTGAGCAGCGGCGCGCGCTGCGTGTAGAGCTTGGCGAAGGCCTTCTGCCAAGGCTTTCGAAGCGTCCCGAAGCTCTTGGAGTTCGCGAAGAACGCGCTGTCGCGGGGCAAGCCCGCGCGAGGAAGAGCAAAGCCCACGGCGTCGCGGATGGCAAGGCCGCGCGTGGACATGGCCTCGACGATCTCGGAACAGAACTCGCCGAGCTGGATGAGCGAGAGCTCGGAAGAAGCCAGCAGGCCGCCCAGGGCCGCAAGGAACACGAGGCGGTCGTCCGGCACGGGCGACTGTCCGCCGGCATGCAGAGCAGCCTCCACCCAGGGCTCGGGGTCGGCTCGCATCTCTTTGGCGCCGATGGCCATGACGTGGCCGAGCGTATCGGCCAGGTTGTGCTCGTTGCCGTTGGCCGTAAGGATGGCCGCCTTGGCGGTCGTCACGTTGTTGCGGACGTAGCCGGCGTTGTGCGAGATCAGGATCTCGGGCGGCAGGTCTTGCCCCTCGACCAAGGCCTCCGGAATCATAAGATCAACGCGGGAGAGCAGTTCGGGATTGGCGAGGATCGCCCGCGCCACCGCCGCGATTTGATTCGACGAGAGCTTGTCAAGCCGGAAGAGCGCGGCGGAATCACCCGGCTGGCCGGGGTTGGAAATGCGCGTGGCGAGGAGGTTCGCGCCGACGCGCCCGATGATGCGGTCGGTCAGCATGCGGCCTCTCCCTTGAACGCGAACGGGTTTTCGACAAACGAGCAGGAGTCGGAGAGCCTGCGGACCAAGCCCAGCCCCACGAGCCGGGCTTCGAGGTTGTCCCGGTTCTCGCTGAGTTCCTCTTGATCAACGAGCTTCGCGTTGACCAGGCGCGAGCCTTCGGCGTCGCCGAGGACTAGGCCATAGCGCTTCTTGGCTTCGGCCAAGAATTCATCGAACTGCATGCGGTCGTCGACAATGGTCACTACGATCGACTTCAAGAGCCGATCGTTTGGAGCGTAGCGTGTGCGACGCGAGAGGCGCCGCGAACTGAGGCCAATCGCCCGAGACCAAGACGCGTGGATCTTGCCGACATGCTGCTCATGGCGCGCGAGGGCCAGCTCGGCGAGCTTGCCAACCAACATGTCTGGGTTTTCTCCCGAATAGTCCTCGTCGTCGCCACCAACGGCGGATGGCCACTGGAAGCGCTCGCGCATGAGTCTCACGCGCTCGGCCTCGGGGAACTCGCTCACGCCAGCCTTCGCCCAGCCCGAGTCCTTGCGGATCGACTCGACGTGGGCCCGCACCGCTTTGGCGGAGAGTCCTTGATTGAGCTGGTAGCTGTCGCCGGAGAGAGCGCGGACCTTCGTGCGCTCCTTGGAGATGATCTCGCAGACGATCTCCACCGGATCATCGTCACCGGCCACGCGCTTGGCTCGCTCGAGGAAGTAGAGCAGCATGTTGAGACCGGAAATGGCGATCAGATGCTCCAAGGCGTCGTAGATCGGCATGTCCTTAGCCAGGATCGACAGCCAGTCTTCGCAGATCTGGTCGAAGCGCGGGTTGGATGTCTCAGGAAGGTAGCCTGACTGCCGGGAATCGTCGGCGCGCTGCGGCGCTCCTTGCATCGCTCGGGCGAGCCGATTCATCGGCGCCTCGCGATCAAAGAGGCGCTTGGCCAGCAGATCGCCGAGCTCAGCGCCGCGCTTAGCCCGCGTGAGCATCATGTAGAGCAACTCGCCGGTGCGGGCGAAGAAGCGCCGGTCGTTGTTCATCTTGCCCTTGGAGTCGATCTCCAAGTCCTCATAGAGGGCGTCGGGGCCGAAAGGGAAAACGAACTTGGAGCTCCAGCGCTTGTTGCTGCGCGACTCGAAGGAAGACGAGCGCAGCAGTTCCACGGCCTTGGCGAAATCGTCGAAGCTAGCGAACGAATGGCGCAGGTAGGACATGTCGTCGGTGCCATCGCCATTGCCGGTCGAGCCTTGGGCAAAGTGCTCGAACCACTGCCGCCACTTCTCCTCATCAGGCTGGGCGCTCTCGGAGATGGATTCAACGTAGGGGTTGTTGAAGAGCAGCCCGCGGAGGCGGATCTGGCGCTGCGGCTGAAACTTGAAGGCGCCACCGAGGCCCTCATGCGGGCGCAGTGGCTTGTCTAGGTTCGACCCCAGTGCGCCGAGGAACTCGAGCACTGTCAAATGTGGGAGCTGCTCGTCGTAGAGGCGGTGCCCCCAGATGTTCTCGTCGACGGTGAAGTCGACGCTCTTGATCTCGGGGCGTTTGAAGATCTCGCTCATGCTGGGGCCCTCACGGTTACAGGGCGGGAGAAGCCGCGGCCTCCCGGCTCGATGTCGATGAAATTGAGCGTCAAGGCCGAGGCTTCTCCGCCGACCTCGTCGTCATCGCCGGCAAACCCGGCCTTTCGGACGATCTCGGCCTTGCGCAGTAGCTTCGCCTTGAAGGCCAGCAGATCTTCGAGGCACTCGTTGGAGAAGCTCGCCGGTAGCGCGCCTTCGGCGACGCGCGAGAGGAACTCATGCCGGATGGGAGTCAAGTCGAAGGCCACCGAGTTGCTGGGGCCAGGCGAGAGCGAGACATCGAGCTGCGGGCGGCCGGTCTCCTCGTCGAGCTTGATGGCCATGCCCACGCCACCCTGCCTGCGCGAGGGCGTCTCGTGGTCGCAGAGCACGCTCACCCGGCTTTGCGTGAAGCCGCCAGAGCTGGCGATGAATATCCGGTCGACGTTCTCCAAGAGCAGGCCGGTCATGACCCGGTTGAGGCCCCGGGCGATGCGCCCGCGCGTGGCGTCGCTCACAGGCTTCTTGGCCTTTAGCGATTCGATGATGTCCAGGTAGTCGCCCGCGAAGCGGAAGACAGTCATCGACCAGCGAGGATAGCCAGGCTCGGACTCGGGCAGCGAGAAATAGAGCCGGCGGCGCTGGTCCTCCAGCATCTCCATGAATTCGTTGGAGCCGCCCTCCAAGCGAACGCCTTCATGACCCTCAAGGTAGGCATCTTGGGCCGCACGGAAATCGGCTGTCGCGCCGTAGACCGGATCGACTGCCACCAAGCGAGCGAAATCCTTCTGAAGCCGCGAATCGTCCTTGCCGTAGACCAGCAGGCCGTCGGCCGCGTTGGTCGTCTCCTCGCCCACGCCGAAACTTGCCATGGCTTTGAAGAGCGGTCGGTCGGAGGCCCTGCGTTTGGGCAGGTTCGCGCCGAAAGCATTGGCGTAGACGCTGGCTTTGCCGACGTTCCTGCCCTCTTGGATCTTGGGCACGTCCGCGCAAGTCATCAGATTTTCTTTGGCGCCTTTGGCGTCGGCGTAGCCAAGGACTATGTTGGAGCACAAAGCGAGCAGGTCGCGCACCGGAAGATGCAGCCCGTTGAGGCGAGCGATCTCCACTAGGTCGCCGAGCCGGCGAGCAAGCTGCCCTCCATCGGCTTCGCCTAGGAGGCGGCGGCGGTTCTCGTCGATCGGACAGACCTTTCCGCCAGACTTCAACGAACAGCGCTCGCAGTTGTCCCAATCGGGATGCCCCGCGACCGCCTTGGCGACTTCGTCGAGCGTTTTACGGCTGGTCGAGCGGCTAAGGTCGAAGACAGCCAGGCGGTCGGGCGCGGGGCCGGCTTGCAGAAAGCGCTCCTGCAGGGGCTTGCGAAGCGGATGGACGCGGTCCTGCCGCTTGCCCAGGTCGCGCAGGCGATCGAGAAGCTGTCCATGATTGGCTGCCAGGATCACTATCTCGGAGTCGTCGCCGCCGAGCACCGATTTTTCAAGGCGTTGCAGCGGCAAGTCGCTCTCCTGGCCGTTGAACTCGGAGAGGTCCTTGATGAAGACCGCCAAGCGGCCATCGTCCAGGCGATGCTCCTTCACGTTCTCTTTGCCTGCCCAGACCTTCGGATCGCCGCCGATACGAGCCCAAAGGGCTCGGCAGTGGTAAGTTTTGCCGTCTCCAGCAGTGCCGGCAATCAAGAGTGACCCCGGAGCCTTGGACTCGATGTGCTTGACCATGTCATCGAGCATCGGCGTCGACAGGCTGATCGGCTGGACGTTGGCCCGACGTAGAGCGCCCGACACATATTCGTCGAACATCGTCAGGTTGTTCGGCGTCGGGCCGTAGCTGCGCAGGAAACGGACCCACGCGCTGGTCGGCAGAGCTACGCCCTCGCCTCCACCCAGCGGGCTGGCATTTGTCATTTCTCTCTCCCTTTTATTCGTCATTCTCCACGGCGCGCCCTCCTTTGGTGGACTGCTCCTGGTCCCGTAGACAACCCTCGCCTATCCTTTAAGCATAGGAGAGAGTGCGATGAGCACCCAGAGGTTTACACCGGAATTCAAGGAAGAAGCAGTCAAACAGGTGGTCGAGCGCGGCTACCCTGTGCCCGATGTGACAGCCCGTTTGGGAGTCTCAGCGCATAGCTTGTACAAGTGGGTCGAGGCGGTATCGCCGAACCGAACTGAGCAGCAGTCTAAGGGGCTGCTCGAAGCCAAGAGCGAGATTCTTCGGCTACGAGCCCAGATGCGTCGGGTCGAGGAGAAGCGTGACCTGCTAAAAAAAGCCGCGCGGTACTTTGCCAGGGGGCCCGAGTGAAGTACCCCTTTATGAACGAGCACTGACATGAATACCCTCTGGCTGTAATGTGCCGGGTGCTGCAGGTGGCACGCGCCGGCTTCTATGCCTGGCTGCAATGGCCGCTGTCCGAGCGGGCCAAGGACGATGCCAGGCTGCTGGAGCTCATCCGACACTCCTACGCGGCCAGCCACGGTGTTTATGGCGCTCGGCGTGTCTTCTGCGACCTGCGTGAAGCGGGCGAGAACTGTGGCCTGTATCGTGTCGAGCGGCTCATCACGACAGGGCTAAAAGTGGTCAAAGCCTGATCGAAGGGATGCCAGAGTTTATCGTAATGATCTCACGCCGTTTTGGCTTGCCGCTAAGCCAATATGCAGTCGAGTGAGCGCCAGGAATTCGGCTGCGGTAATTTTTTCATCGTGGCTCTGCAAGTTTCACCGGAGTCTTGGAGTGCTGTAAGGACTTCGCTGGTGATGGTGACATAACGATCCTCTTGCAGGGCTGGTTGTTTTTCTAATTTATATTAGGTCGACGCGCCGGGATTTCGGATTAGATCATGCAAATCCAGCAAACGCGCTCCTGCTTTGAGCAGGGTGACAATTTGATCAAGAGCTCACTCTTTTAAAAAATTGTAGTCATGATTTTTTTCTATCTAGAAAAAATCGTTGTCTTTCTCACGTAGATGGCGTCCCGACCTGTGTTTCAGATCGATGTCATAACATGGTGTCAACGGCGTCGAACATCGATTGTAAAAAACGTTGCGCGTTCTCGTGTGTAATTCGCGATAGATGGTTGCGAGGATGCCCCTCGAGTCCAAGCATATCGCTCTTGGCAATGCTGGTTTGCCCTTTTTTGGCTATTGCGTTGATCAGTTTCAATACGTAGTCCACCTCGCCATAAATGGGAGTGTTCTCAAAATTCCAAAAGAAAAGCACCTTGGTCTGCCGCGATGTACCTGATGTTTGCCGTGGTTCGAAGTCCAAGAGATAGCGCGTTATCGTTTTTTTGCTCCGTGGATGGGTAAATGTCACGCGAATACAGAGTGCGCGTTTTCGCAATGATTTGTCTTTGTCCCGATAGAGCCAAGCCAAAGCGGTGCCAGCAACGCGGCGGCGAACCGGGAAAAAGTAACCGTATTGTCCGGGCATGATGACTAGCGATGGGGCTGCAGTCCAGGTCGCTTCATCGCCTTGGATGCTAAAGTGCTCCCCCGAAAGCAGCCGCCGTGCGAGTTCGACAATGTCGCCGTTCACTAGGGTGGCATCGTCATTTTCTGTTTCATCTAGGTGCTCTTCACCTCGGATAAGCGCGTGGGGCGCCAATTCGCCCGAAGTCATTGCGTCTTCAAGAGTTGATACCGCCTTTTCCCAATTTTTCTGCCGTATCAATGCCTGGGCTTGATTGGTATAAATGGTTTCTGTTTGAGGCAGCTTGGTCGTTTCGATGAACTGAAGGCCGGGAAAGCATTCTGTCAGATGGGCGAGTTGGATGTCGACGGTTCCCTTCTGAGTGGCGTGAGGTCCGTTCTCGAGGGTGATAGATGATTCTAGAAGCGTGACAAGTGGGCCCCCAAAACTCGGGCGGTCCATCGGGAGTTTTTCTCCTGCTTCGCCGCTAGCCACTTCCGCCAGAGGGCGGCCATCGTTATCACGATCGAATCTGAGTTTTTCGATTGTCGACTTGTAGTCGCAACTCGAGATGCACTGAACAAGCATCGCGGGACCGCTTCTGGTCATGACCGTGTGCTGGAGGACGCGGAGCGACATGCAGCCCTGGTATGGGGGAAGCGCACGAAGAGAACGGCGCTCGACTTCTCGAGGTGCTTGCGCTAAATGCCTGTAAATATCTGCCCCAGCGTTAAGTGCGTATTCGTCGAAGGCCAATGTCGCGATGAATGGAGCATCAGCGTCGCGCATCCACTGTCTCAGCCAAACCAAGGCCTCGCGCCGATCGCCGCTAAGGTAAGAGTTTCGGGCGTCAAAGATGTAGCGGTTGTAATCCACAAATCTTCCGTCGACCATTAGCTGAGCCCACTTGCTTGTCCGCGCCCAGAAGAACTGAAAGATGGTTGAGCAAGGAAAAAGGTAGTTTAGATGACCGCGCTGCTCGCTGCCCGCGACCAACAGTAATCCTTCATATTCCTTGTCTTCGCTCGGTGTTTTTGGCCCACGAGGCAAAAATCGAACGCCGTCATCGGGGCAGCCCATCCGCTCGACAATTCGGAGGTTCTGACGGGTGAAGTCGACAAAGATGTCGGTCCACTCGGCATCGTCGTGCAGCGGCAGCGACGGGATTATCAATCGATCATCAAATACAGTCCCGAGCGGGATAGCTGGGATGTCCGATATAGGCAAGTCAAGATGTATCACTCCCGCCGGTCGATCAATGATTACACCTTCCTCCAGCACAACCTTGGCGAAATATGCCCGAATGTAAGGCGTTCGCCTAGCGCTGGGAACCTCGGTCAGCCGTCCGTACCAGAAAAGTTGCCATGCACCTGGAGGAACGCCCAAGTGCTTTAACAGCATTCGCGGACTTCTCTTCATAAAAGCCCTGAGGTGACCCAAATCCGAGCGCCGCACCGAGTAAGAACTTGATATGTGACTTGCCAGAAGCCGCTGCACCGTTCTCGAAAACCATTTTTCAGTCTCGCAGAGCGTCTTTCATTCTCATTTATCGCTTTTGATAACACCTTGGGCAGGTCGGCCGGCGCCAGGTTGACCGTGATGCGCTTGTTGTGGGGGAACTCCAGGCCCGCGTTCTGCAGCGCCGAGCGCACACGCTCGCGGGCCTCCTTCACCTCCACGTCGGCCAGGCCGACCAGCGTGAAGCTGGGCAGACCATTGGCCAGGTGCACCTCGACGGTGACCGGCGGGGCAGCGAGCCCCAGCAGGGCGCGGCTTTGAACCAGGGCGAGGCTCATGGGTGACAAGGGTATCTGTCGGGGTGCGGCCACTGTAGCGGGCGGCAGGGAACCCGGCGCGGCACGACAAAAAACGGTGTGGTCTAAAAACAATATGCATGAGTCAATGCAATCTATGCATAATGATGCAACGCAGCATTTAATGCGGGTCATGTCACCCAACAGGAAGCACGTCATGAAAATGGTCACTGCCATCATCAAGCCGTTCAAGCTCGACGAGGTGCGCCAGGCACTGTCAGAAGTGGGCGTACAAGGGCTCACGGTCACCGAGGTCAGGGGCTTCGGGCGCCAGAGAGGACATACCGAGCTGTACCGGGGGGCCGAGTACGTGGTCGATTTCCTGCCCAAGGTGCGGATCGACGCGGCCGTGGCCGATGGCCTGCTGGAGCGCGTGATCGAAGCCATCGAGGTCGCCGCGCACACCGGAAAGATCGGGGACGGAAAGATCTTCGTCACCCCCCTGGCCGAGGTGATCCGCATCCGCACCGGCGAGGCCGGCGACGCCGCCGTCTGAGCCGCGCACAACCATTTTTTCGCTGCCACCAGAGTCCGCCATGTCCACCCTGCACACTCCCGCAGACGTCCTGTTCATCCTCCTGGGCGCCATCCTGATCCTGGCCATGCACGCCGGGTTTGCCTTCCTTGAGCTGGGCACCGTGCGCAAGAAGAACCAGGTGAATGCGCTAGTCAAGATCCTGGTGGACTTCTCGGTCTCCACGCTGTCGTACTTCTTCATCGGCTATGGCATTGCCTACGGCATCCACTTCTTCAGCGGCGCGCCGGTGTTGGCCGAGCACCACGGCTATGACCTCACGCGCTTTTTCTTCCTGCTGACCTTTGCCGCCGCCGTGCCGGCCATCGTCTCGGGCGGCATTGCCGAGCGGGCGCGCTTCGCCCCGCAGCTGGCGGCCACCTTCTTCATCGTCGGCTTCGTCTATCCCTTCTTCGAGGGCATCGCCTGGAACGGAGCCTTCGGGCTGCAGGACTGGCTGGCCGCCCACCTGGGCGCGCCCTTCCACGACTTCGCCGGCTCGGTCGTGGTGCACGCGGTGGGAGGCTGGATCGCCCTGATGGCGGTGCTGCAGCTGGGCGCGCGCCGCGGGCACTACGCCACGGGCGGCGTGACGGCGCACCCGCCGTCAAGCATCCCTTTCCTTGCCCTGGGCGCCTGGATCTTGATCGTCGGCTGGTTCGGCTTCAACGTCATGAGCGCGCAGTCGCTGGACAAGATCACCGGCCTGGTGGCGATGAACTCGCTCATGGCCATGGTAGGCGGCACCCTCGCCGCCACCCTGGGCGGCCGCAACGACCCCGGCTTCGTGCACAACGGCCCGCTGGCCGGGCTGGTGGCCATCTGCGCCAGCTCCGACATCGTGCACCCGCTGGCGGCGTTGCTGATCGGCGCCGTGGCCGGGCTGATGTTCGTGCACCTGTTCACCTGGACGCAGAACCGCTGGAAGATCGACGACGTGCTGGGTGTGTGGCCGCTGCATGGCCTGTGCGGCACCTGGGGCGGCATTGCCTGCGGCATCTTCGGCCAGCGCGCCCTGGGCGGACTGGGCGGCGTGAGCTTCTGGAGCCAGGTGCTGGGCACGCTGCTGGGCGTGGCCGTCGCCTGCCTGGGCGGGTTCGCGGTGTACGCCACCCTGCGCCGCCTGGTCGGCATCCGCCTGAGCCGGGAGGACGAGTTCATGGGCGCCGACTTGGCGATCCACCGGATTGGTGCCACGCCGGACGGGGTTGGACCGTGATGCGCGGCAGTGGCGCACCGCTGCCTGCGACAGCCGCTGTTCCACAATGCCTCCATGCCTGCCTTGAACCCCGCCTGGGCCGAGCTGCCCGCCCACCCGCCCGCGCAACTGGGTGAGTCCCCCTTCTGGCACCCTGCCGAGCAGCGCCTGTACTGGGTGGACATCTCCGGCCGTGCCCTGTTGCGTGCCCGCCTGGACGGCAGCGCCGCCGAGCGCTGGCCCCTGCCCGGCGAGCCCGGCTGCATCGCCCCCGCGCGCCGCCAGGGCCGGGACGCGGGCCTGGTGGTGGCGCTGCGCGACCGCATCTGCCACGCCCCCGAGTGGGGCGGGGCGCTCACGGAGCTGGCCCGCCTGCCCATCGACGCGGCGCGCCAGCGCGCCAACGACGGCAAGTGCGATCCGCTCGGGCGCTTCTGGGTCGGCACCATCCACGAACCCGCCAGCGGCCCGCGCCAGCCGGTCGGCGCGCTCCACTGCGTGGACCTGCGCGTGGCCGGCCGCCCCGCCGTGCGCGCGGTGTTCGTGGGCGTGACCACGGCCAACGGCCTGGCCTGGTCGCCCGACGGGCGCCGGATGTACTTTGCCGACACCCCCACGCACGCCATCCGCGTGTGGGACTGCGACGCCTCGCACGAGCCCGTGGGCGCGCCGCGCGTGCTGCGCCGCTTCGCCACGCAGGCCGAGAGCCGCGAGGCCGGCCAGCCCTACGGCGGGCGGCCCGACGGCGCCTGCGTCGATGCCGAAGGCGCCTACTGGTGCGCGCTGTACGAGGGCGGGCGCGTGCTGCGCCTGGGGCCCGAGGGCGAGGTGCTGGCCGAGCTGGCCCTGCCCGCGCAGTGCCCGACCATGCCCTGCCTGGGCGGGCCGGACGGCGACACGCTGCTGGTGACCTCGGCGCGCGGCGGCCGCAGCGAGGAGGAGTTGGCGCGCCTGCCGCTGTCGGGCCAGGTGCTGGCTGCGCGCGTGGCCGTGCCGGGCCTGCCCGTGGCCTGGTGCGAGCTGGGCTGACGCGGGTCCCGCCCCCTTCACGGCCGGCGTTCAAAAAAATCAAAAGCCCGTGCCGGGCCGGGCGCGGGGGTGGGCGCTACCATCGACGCCCTATGGATGCAGCCCTTCGCCAGACCCTTGAGCGCGTGCGCGATGCCGCCGCGCAGCGCACGCCGCTTGCCATCCGCGGCGGCGGCACCAAGGCCTTTCACCCTGACGCCAGCTGCCGCCCGGGCCCCGGCGTGCCCATGCTGGACTTGCGTCCCCTGGCCGGCGTGGTCAGCTACGAGCCCAGCGAGCTGGTCCTCACTGCCCGCGCCGGCACCCCGCTGGCGGAGGTCGAGCGGCTGCTGGCCGAACAGGGCCAGTGCCTGGCCTTCGAGCCGCCGCGCCTGGCTGCCGGCGGCACCGTGGGCGGCATGGTGGCCGCCGGCCTGTCGGGCCCGGCGCGCGCCAGCGTCGGCGCGGTGCGCGACTTCGTGCTCGGCGCCGAGATCATCAATGGCCGCGCCGAGTTGCTGCGCTACGGCGGCCAGGTCATGAAGAACGTGGCCGGCTACGACGTTTCGCGCCTGATGGCCGGCTCCTGGGGGCGCCTGGCCGTGATCACCGAGGTCAGCCTCAAGGTGCTGCCCATGGCGGTGTCCGAGGCCACGCTGGCCTTCGACTTCGAGCAGGCCGAGGCGCTGGCGCGCCTGCATGCCTGGGGCGGCAAGCCGCTGCCGCTCAATGCCAGCTGCTGGAGCAGCGAGGACGGCCGTGGCCGCCTGCACCTGCGCCTGCGCGGCGCGCGCGCGGCGGTGCAGGCCGCCTGCCGCAGCCTGGGCGGCGAGCGCCTGGAGGGCGCGCGCGTGCAGAGTTTCTGGCGTGCCTGCCGCGACCAGCGGCTGTCGTGGTTCACCTTTCGCGAACCGCACCTGGCGCTGTGGCGCCTGTCGTTGCCGCAGACCGCGCCGGCTCTGGCCCTGCCGCCGGGCGTGGCGGCGCCGCTCATCGAGTGGCACGGCGGCCTGCGCTGGGTGCAGGCCGCGCCCGAGCACGGCCCGGCGCTGCGGGCGCTGGCCGCGCAGGCCGGCGGCAGCGCTACGCTTTTCATGGCGACAGGTCAAGGCAGGACAAGGGCTCCCGGCATTTTTGACCTGCAAGACCCGGTGCTGGCCGGCCTGCAGCAGCGATTGCAGGAGGCGTTCGATCCGGCCGGCATCTTCCGCGGCGCCGGCGCCCGGGGGTGAAGCGCCATGCGCGTGCTGCGCCACCTGACGGCGCGCCACCGCACGCGTTCGACCAATCGCACCCTGGGACTGATGCTGGCCTTCAACGCCGGCGCCATGAATGCCGGCGGCTTCATGGCGGTGCACATGTACACCTCGCACATGACCGGCTTTCTCGCCACACTGGCCGACAGTGTGGTGCTGGGCGATTTCGCCCTGGTGCTGGCCGCCACGGGGGTGTTGTGGGCCTTCATGTCGGGTGCGGGCACCACGGCCATCCTGGTCAACTGGGCTCGGCGCCAGCACCTGTGGAGCAGCTACGCGCTGCCGCTGTTGCTCGAGGCGCTGCTGATGCTGCTCTTCGGTCTGCTGGGCACGCTCACGCTGCAGTGGCCCACCCCCTTTGCCGTGCCGCTGGCCGTGCTGCTGCTGGCCTTCATGATGGGCCTGCAGAACGCGGTGGTCACCAAGATGAGTTCGGCGCAGATCCGCACCACGCACATGACGGGCGTGGTCACCGATCTGGGCATGGAGCTGGGCAAGATGCTCTACCCCAACCGCCCGGGCACGCCGCCGGCCTCGCGCGTGCGCGCCAACCGCGAGCGCGCGTGGCTGTTCGCCAGCCTGCTGCTGCTGTTCACCGGGGGCGGCGTGGTGGGCGCGGCGGGCTTCAAATACGCGGGCTTTGCCTGGGTGGTGCCGCAGGCGGCGCTGCTGCTGGCGCTGTCGCTGCCGCCCCTGTTTGCCGATGCACGCCAGCTGCGGCGCACCACGCGGCCGCGCTGATGCCCGCCGCTCTCCGTCCCTGAACCGGTTTTCCCAAGCACTTTCCTCCATCCCATGCAGACCCAGTTAGCCCCCCAGTACGCCGGCACGCCCGAAGGGCAGGAGGCCGAGGCCATCCTGCGCAAGTGCGTGCACTGCGGCTTTTGCACCGCCACCTGCCCGACCTACCAGTTGCTGGGCGACGAGCTCGACGGCCCGCGCGGGCGCATCTACCTGATCAAGCAGGTGCTCGAAGGCCAGGAGCCCACGCGCAGCACCCAGCTGCACCTGGACCGCTGCCTGACCTGCCGCAACTGCGAGAGCACCTGCCCGAGCGGCGTGCAGTACGGCCGGCTGGTGGACATCGGCCGGCGCATCGTCGACGACCAGGTGCCGCGCCCGGCCGGCGAGCGCGCCGTGCGCTGGCTGCTCAAGGAAGGGCTGCCCTCGCCCCTGTTCGGCCCGGCCATGAAGCTCGGCCAGGGCGTGCGCGACCTGCTGCCCGGGCGCCTGCGCGAGAAGGTGCCGCCCAAGTCCTCGCCCGAGCAGCAGGCCCGGCCCTGGCCCAAGCGCCAGCACGCACGCAAGATGCTGATGCTGGCGGGCTGCGTGCAGCCGGCCATGGCGCCCAACATCAACGCCGCCACCGCGCGCGTGCTCGACGCCGCCGGCATCGAGTGCGTGATCGCGCGCAAGGCCGGCTGCTGCGGCGCCATCAAGTTCCACCTGAACGACCAGGACGGCGGCCGCGCCCAGATGCGCGCCAACATCGACGCCTGGTGGCCCTACATCGAGCGCGGCGAGGTGGAGGCGCTGGTCATCAACGCCTCGGGCTGCGGCGCCTCGGTCAAGGAATACGGCCACCTGCTGCGCCACGACCCGGCCTACGCCGAGCGCGCCGCGCGCGTGAGCGAGCTGACGCGCGACGTCTCCGAGCTGCTGCCCGAGCTGGTGCCGGCGCTGCGCGACCGGGTGCGCCCGCCGGCCGCGCCCCTGGCCTACCACCCGCCCTGCACGCTGCAGCACGGTCAGAAGCTGCGCGGCGGCGTCGAGCGCCACTTGGGCGAGCTGGGCTTTACCCTGCGCCTGGCGCGGGTGGAGTCGCACCTGTGCTGCGGCTCGGCGGGCACCTATTCGGTGCTGCACCCCGAGTTGTCGCACCAGCTGCGCGACCGCAAGCTGGGCGCGCTGGGCGAGGTCTTCGCCGACCAGCCGCCGGCGGCCATCCTGTCGGGCAACGTGG